>NZ_BAAATK010000006.1:0-1500 GCF_039533365.1 Streptomyces glaucus | reverse complement strand
GGCTCGGGCTCGGTCTCGGTGTCCGTAGCTGCTTCGGCGGCGGGCTCGGGCTTCGCGTCGGCTTCCGGTTCCGCCTGGGCGGCGGGCTCGGGCTCTGCGACAGTCTCGGCCGTCACGGCAGGCTCGGGCTCCGGAGCCGTCTCCGTCACCGGCTGCCGTTCAGCCGTCTGCTCGTCCCTGGGCTGCGGTTCTTCGGCGGCCTCGGGTTCTTCGGCGGACCCAGGGCCTTCGACGGCCTTCGGCTCGTCGCCGTCTTCCGTTTCTTCGGTGGCCCTGGGCTGTTCGGTGGTTTCCGGTTCGTCGGCGGCCTTGGGCTCTTCGGCCGTCTTCGGTTCCTCGACGGGTTCCGGCGCTTCGGCGACCGGCGGTGTACCGGCGGCAGCGGACTCCTCCGCCACCGACGGCTCCGTCACCGCGGTCGACACCTCTTCGGTTTCCGGCGTCTTGTCGGCCTTCGGCGTCTCGTCGATCGGCGTCTTCGTCTCGGCCTCGGGCGTCTCCTCGGCCTCCGGCGTCTTCGTCTCGGCCTCGGGCGTCTCCTCGGCCGCCGACGGCGTCTCGGCGGTCTTCCGGTCCGCGGTCTCCTCCGTCCGCTCGCTCTCCGTCGTGCGCGTCGGCTTCGGGACCGTGACGTTGTCGAAGGCCGCGACGACCAGTTCGTGCTCCTCGCCGGCGGCCGGACGGGAGTCGGGGATGTGGGCCGCGGGGGCGGGCTCCGACTCGGTGGACGGGGACGGCAGCTTCGGTTCCGGCGACGCGGACTCCCCGGGGGCCGTCGTCCCGGTCGACGCGGCCTCCGGGGCAGCGGCCCCGGTCGCCTGCGCGGCCTCCGTCTCCGCGGGCTCCCGCGAAGTGGCCGGCTCCTGCGCCGCACCCTCCGCCTCGGCGGCCCTCGCTTTGCGTGACCGGCCGAATGCGTTCCGCAGGAGAGTGAGAATGCCCATGTGCGCAACCCTTCGCGTGAGTTGAAGCCCGTCAATCCCTGGCCAGGACGGACACGTAAGGTTAGCGGCCCCGCCTTGTGATCTTGTGCAGGGTCTGGCACGAAAGCCCCGCCGCGTCAAGGGCCGCATCCAGTCTCCCCGTACTTCCGTCGTGGACGTCTGCGACTTCCTTCCGGCTGCCGCAGGTTCACTCTCTGTTCACCCGAGCGCCCGACTCCCGCACGTATGTGCCCCTACGGTCACGACGACACCAAGGGCATCCCAGGGGAGAACACAGTGCGCAAGCTGCTGCCGTTGATCGGAACACCGTCCGGATCCCATCCCGGCGGCCGGTCCGCCATGACCTGTCGTTTCCGGTGTGGTGACGCCTGCTTCCACGAGGTGCCCAACACCAGCTCCAACGAGTACGTCGGCGACGTCATCGCCGGTGCCCTCAGCCGTCGCTCGATGATGCGGGCCGCCGCCGTGGTCACCGTCGCCGCCGCGGGCGCCGGCGCCGTGGGCGTGGCGGGCGCCCCGCAGGCCGCCGCCGCGGCCCCGGCCGCGGCCGGGGCCG
>NZ_BAAATK010000005.1:0-246503 GCF_039533365.1 Streptomyces glaucus | reverse complement strand
GCCGGCCGCCGGGGCGCCCCCGTGGTCCCGGGTGTCCCCGGCCTCTCAGGAGGATGCCGTCACCTCGGCGGGCTCAGCCCGCCGGGTCCTTGCGGCGCACCGACAGCAGGTCCTCCAGCTGCTCCTCGCGGGCCTGCGCGGCCACGAACAGCAGCTCGTCGCCCGCCTCCAGGGAGTCGTCCCGGGACGGGGTGAGGACGCGGGTACCGCGGATGATGGTCACCAGGGAGGTGTCCTCGGGCCACTCCACGTCACCGACCTGGGTGCCGGCCAGGGCCGACTCCTCCGGCAGGGTCAGCTCGACGAGGTTGGCGTCGCCGTGGCTGAAGCGCAGCAGCCGGACCAGGTCGCCGACGCTCACCGCCTCCTCGACCAGGGCCGACATCAGGCGCGGCGTGGAGACGGCGACGTCCACGCCCCACGCCTCGTTGAACAGCCACTCGTTCTTGGGGTTGTTGACCCGGGCGACGACGCGCGGCACGCCGTACTCCGTCTTCGCCAGCAGCGAGACGACCAGGTTCACCTTGTCGTCGCCCGTCGCGGCGATCACGACGTTGCAGCGCTGGAGCGCCGCCTCGTCCAGGGACGTGATCTCGCAGGCGTCGGCGAGCAGCCACTCCGCCCGCGGGACGCGCTCGACCGAGATGGCGGTCGGCGCCTTGTCGATGAGCAGGACCTCGTGGCCGTTCTCCAGCAGTTCGCCCGCGATCGAGCGGCCGACGGCGCCGGCTCCGGCAATGGCGACCCTCATCAGTGACCGCCCTCCTCTTCGGGACCCTTGGCGAACGCCGCCTCGACCTTGTCGACCTCGTCGGTGCGCATCATCACGTGCACCAGGTCGCCTTCCTGCAGCACCGTCTG
This sequence comes from Streptomyces glaucus, assembly GCF_039533365.1. Taxonomy (NCBI): domain Bacteria; kingdom Bacillati; phylum Actinomycetota; class Actinomycetes; order Kitasatosporales; family Streptomycetaceae; genus Streptomyces; species Streptomyces glaucus. The sequence continues at coordinate 245,642 of NZ_BAAATK010000005.1, read as the reverse complement.
CGAGGTGGGCAGGACCGCCTCGCCGAGCCGGGTCAGGAACGCCACGCGGACGCCCGTCTCCTCCTGGAGCCTGCTGATCTTGTGACCCACCCAGGAGGTGGACGCGTGCACCTCGGCGAGCTGGACGCCGCCGGTCGGGTCGCGCCACAGCGGCTCGGCGCCCGAGGGGAGCAGCCGGCGCAGCATCTGGTCGGCCGTCCAGCGGACGGTGGCGACGGTGGGGATGCCCAGGCGCTGGTACACCTCCGCGCGCCGGGGATCGTAGATGCGGGCGGCGACGTTCTCGACGCCGAACATCTCCCGGGCCACGCGCGCGGCGATGATGTTGGAGTTGTCCCCGCTGGAGACGGCGGCGAAGGCGCCCGCCTCCTCGATGCCCGCCTCGCGCAGGGTGTCCTGGTCGAAGCCGATCCCGGTGACCCGGCGGCCGCCGAACGAGGAGCCCAGGCGGCGGAAGGCGGTGGGGTCCTGGTCGATCACGGCGACCGTGTGCCCCTGTTGCTCCAGGGTCTGGGCAAGGGCGGAGCCCACCCTTCCACACCCCATGATGACAATGTGCATCGCGTCACACCGCGCTTCCTGCAGGCCCTCTGACCTCTGCAAATGTCGTGCTCATGTCTCTCTTTCGGCTCGCCGGGCAACCGTCGCGGCCTGCAAGCGGGCCGCCAGGCAACATCATGCCGGTGAACACCGACGGCGATGCCCTCCGGGGCCGGTGCCGCGTCCGCCCGCCCCTCTCCAACGTATCGGCCCCGCCGAGGGAGCGGCCGGGGGGCCGCGACCGCGGCCCGGAGGCACCGGCCGCGGGGACCGCCGCCAGGGGCGGGGCCCGCGGCGCCGACCGCGAGGGGCCATCCGCCGTCACGGGCGGGATCCGGGAAGCGTGAGGAACGACACGGCGACGCACGGTGGCGGCCCCGCCGGCCGGGTGCGGGCGGGCTCCCCCCGCGCACCCCCACGCGCCCCGGCTCCCCGGGGCGCCTCCCCGCCTCCGTCCGATGCCGCGCACGCTCACCGGGGTCAGGACTCCGGGGCCGGCCGGGGCGGCCGCGGCGCCGACCGGTTCCGCGGTCGTGCACACGGGACCTCCGGGAGCGGCACCGGCAGGAAGACCGGGCGGGTTTCGTCATACGGGCACGACAACGCCGTGACCTGCGCGATCCGCGGGCGAACCGACCGCCGCTCTCCCCCGGAGGGCAGACGGCGCGGGGATCCGGGGCGGCAAGTGGGCGGTCCCCCGTTCAAAGGCTTACGATCCTCTGTTGTGTCCAAACTGACCGACGTGCCCAAACGGATTCTCATCGGGCGCGCACTGCGCAGTGACCGGCTGGGGGAGACCCTCCTGCCGAAGCGCATCGCACTCCCTGTCTTCGCCTCCGACCCGCTGTCCTCCGTGGCGTACGCGCCCGGCGAGGTGCTCCTGGTCCTCTCGATCGCGGGTGTGTCGGCGTACCACTTCAGCCCCTGGATCGCGGTCGCGGTCGTGGTGCTGATGTTCACCGTGGTGGCCTCCTACCGGCAGAACGTGCACGCCTACCCGAGCGGCGGCGGCGACTACGAGGTGGCGACCACCAACCTCGGTCCCAAGGCGGGCCTGACGGTCGCCAGCGCGCTGCTCGTCGACTACGTCCTGACCGTCGCCGTCTCGATCTCCTCCGGCATCGAGAACCTGGGCTCGGCCGTCCCGTTCGTCGTCGAGCACAAGGTGTTCTGCGCGATCGCCGTGATCGTGCTGCTGACGCTGATGAACCTGCGGGGTGTGAAGGAGTCGGGCACCCTCTTCGCCATCCCGACGTACGTGTTCGTCGCGGGCGTCTTCACCATGATCGCCTGGGGCGCGTTCCGCGGACTGGTGCTGGGCGACGAGATGCGGGCGCCGACAGCGGACTACCAGATCAAGCCCGAACACCAGGGCCTGGCCGGTTTCGCCCTGCTCTTCCTGCTGCTGCGCGCCTTCTCCTCCGGCTGCGCCGCGCTCACCGGCGTCGAGGCGATCTCCAACGGCGTCCCGGCCTTCCGCAAGCCCAAGTCGAGGAACGCGGCGACCACGCTCGCGCTGATGGGCCTGCTCGCCGTCACCATGTTCTGCGGCATCATCGGCCTGGCCATGGCCAGCGACGTCCGCATGGCCGAGAACCCGGCCGTCGACCTGGTCCACGACGGCACCCCGGTCGGCCCGGACTACGTGCAGGACCCGGTGATCTCCCAGGTCGCCGAGGCCGTCTTCGGCCACGGCAGCCTCCTGTTCATGGTGCTGGCCGCGGCCACCGCGCTGGTGCTGTTCCTCGCCGCGAACACGGCGTACAACGGCTTCCCGCTGCTCGGCTCGATCCTCGCCCAGGACCGCTACCTGCCGCGCCAGCTGCACACCCGCGGCGACCGCCTCGCCTTCTCCAACGGCATCGTGCTGCTGGCCGGCGCGGCCGTGCTCCTGGTGTGGATCTACGGCGCCGACTCCACCCGCCTGATCCAGCTGTACATCGTCGGCGTGTTCGTGTCCTTCACGCTCAGCCAGACCGGCATGGTCAGGCACTGGAACCGCCACCTGGCCGGCGAGAAGGACCCGACCCGGCGCCGCCACATGGTCCGCTCGCGCGCCATCAACGCCTTCGGGGCCTTCTTCACCGGCCTGGTGCTGGTGGTCGTCCTCGTCACCAAGTTCTCGCACGGCGCCTGGGTCGCGCTGCTCGGCATGGTGATCTTCTACGCGACGATGACGGCGATCCGCCGGCACTACGACCGCGTCGCCGAGGAGATCGCGGCCCCGGAGGGCCCGAGCGACGACATCGTCCGGCCGTCCCGGGTCCACTCGGTCGTCCTGATCTCCAAGATCCACCGCCCGACGCTGCGCGCGCTCGCCTACGCCAAGCTGCTGCGCTCGGACACCCTGGAGGCGCTCAGCGTCAACGTCGACCCGGCGGAGACGAAGGCGCTGCGCCAGGAGTGGGAGCGGCGCGGCATCGACGTGCCCCTGAAGGTCCTCGACTCGCCGTACCGCGAGATCACGCGGCCGGTCATCGAATACGTCAAGAGCCTGCGCAAGGAATCGCCGCGCGACGTGGTGTCCGTGATCATCCCGGAGTACGTGGTCGGCCACTGGTACGAGCATCTGCTGCACAACCAGAGCGCGCTCCGCCTCAAGGGCCGGCTGCTGTTCACGCCGGGCGTCATGGTGACCTCGGTGCCGTACCAGCTGCAGTCCTCCGAGGTGGCGAAGCGGCGGGCGCGCCGGGAGCAGGAGTGGAACGCGCCCGGATCGGTGCGGCGCGGTCCCGCCCAGGAGCCGGCGAGGGAGTCCTCGTCGGCACCGTAGACTGGTGGGCTGTCGTCCCCCGTTCCCCCGTCTCGTATCTGGAGTCACCCCGCCATGCAGTCAGAAGAGAAGAAAACGCTGGTGGGGGAGGAGTACGAGGTCGAGATCGGCCCCGTCGCCCACGGCGGCCACTGCATCGCCCGTACGTCCGCCGGCCAGGTGCTGTTCGTCCGGCACGCGCTGCCCGGTGAGCGGGTCGTCGCCCGTGTGACCGAGGGCGAGGAGGGGGCCCGGTTCCTGCGCGCCGACGCGGTGAAGGTGCTGGAAGCCTCCAAGGACCGCATCGAGGCGCCCTGCCCGTTCGCCGGTCCCGGCCGCTGCGGCGGCTGCGACTGGCAGCACGCCAAGCCGGGCGCCCAGCGGCGGCTGAAGGGCGAGGTGATCGCCGAGCAGCTGAAGCGGCTCGCCGGGCTCACGCCCGAGGAGGCCGGCTGGGACGGCACGGTGGTGCCGGCCGAGGGCGACAAGGTGCCCGCGGGCCAGGTCCCGGCGTGGCGCACGCGCGTGCAGTACGCGGTGGACGCCTCGACCGGCCGGGCCGGACTGCGCCGGCACCGCTCGCACGAGGTGGAGCCGATCGACCGCTGCCTGATCGCGGCGCCCGGCGTCAGCGAACTGGGCATCGAGAAGCGGGACTGGACCGGCATGGAGTCGGTCGAGGCGATCGCGGCGACGGGCTCGCAGGACCGCCAGGTGGTCCTGACGCCGCGGCCGGGGGCGCGCCTGCCGCTGGTGGAGCTGGACCGCCCGGTGTCCGTGCTGCGCGTCGACGAGAAGTCGGGCGGTGTGCACCGCGTGCACGGCCGCCCCTTCGTCCGCGAACGCGCGGACGGCCGTACGCACCGGGTCGGCGGCGGCGGCTTCTGGCAGGTCCACCCCAAGGCGGCGGACACCCTGGTGACGGCGGTCATGCAGGGCCTGCTGCCGCGCAAGGGCGAGACGGCCCTCGACCTGTACTGCGGGGTCGGCCTGTTCGCGGGCGCGCTGGCCGACCGGCTGGGCGAGAAGGGCGCGGTGCTCGGCATCGAGTCGTCCCGGCGCGCGGTGGAGGACGCCCGGCACAACCTGGCCGACTTCGACCGGGTCCGCATCGAGCAGGGCAAGGTCGAGTCCGTCCTGCCGCGGACCGGCATCACCGAGGTCGACCTGATCGTCCTGGACCCGCCGCGATCGGGCGCGGGCCGGAAGACGGTGGCGCATCTGACCTCGCTGGGGGCGCGGCGGATCGCGTACGTGGCGTGCGACCCGGCGGCGCTGGCGCGGGACCTGGCGTACTTCCGGGACGGGGGGTACCGGGTGCGGACGCTCCGGGCGTTCGACCTGTTTCCGATGACGCATCACGTGGAGTGCGTGGCGATTCTTGAACCTGCCGCAAAGGACGTCTGACCTGCGGTTGCGCGGCCCAGGTGGGTCGCTCGACCTGTTTTCCTCCGTACAGCGGGTCGGGCAGACCCACTGCTTGTTCAAACTTGCCTGACCTGCGGTTACAGGGTGTGGTGGGGTTCGTACGAATGATGTCGGCGACGTGCATTCATCATTGTTGACGCTCGAATGACGCTCGATTCGTGAGACTGAAGCAGGGCCGCGTTGCTCGGCCGGCGATGGACCAGTGGAGCCGGCAGGTCGCCCTCGTTCGCGACGCGTCGGCGTGACTGTCGCCCACGAGGGACAGTCGACAGCCGGCTTACGCAAAGGGCGCAAGCCGGTGATCGGTCATAACGTCGTCCGGCCCCATCGGTGACGACGGAGCGCATGCCGGAGGAGTCTCATGGCCGCTCCCGGGCCGTCCGGTCGCGGACGCCCAGGACGTCACCCGCATGGACTCGGTGCGACTCGGTGCGCGGCACGTCCCGGGTGCTCCGATCCGCTTCAGCCGCCGATGGGCGTGACCCCTGAGGGAGCCGGGACCAGTCGGTACCCGCCGTCCTCGGGTAGCACGTGTCCGGCGGTCGGCGGCGGGAAGTGGCTCCCCAGCAGCAGAGTCGACGTACCGGCCAGTGAGCCGAGCACCTGGTTCCGGGTCCTGGCCGCGAGTTCCGGAGCGACGTCCACACAGCTGCAGAGCTCCGGATGCGCCATCTGGACCGGGTGGTGGATGCTGTCGCCGGTGACCAGTGCGGTCTCGCCACGGCTGCTCAGTTCCACCGCTACCTGCCCCGGTGTGTGGCCGGGGGTGGGCAGCAGACGGATGCCCGGCGCGACGTCCGTGCCCTCGTCCGCGACATCGATGAGGTCGAACAGACCTGCTTCCCGGACGGGAAGGACCGAGTCCCGGAACATCTGCCGACGCGCCTCCTCCATGTCGACACCCGCCCAGTAGTCCCACTCGGTGCGTGAGGTGAGATAGCGCGCGTTCGGGAAGGTGGGCACCCAGTCGTCGCCCTCGGCACGCGTGTTCCACCCCACGTGGTCGGCGTGGAGGTGGGTCAGGACCACGACGTCAACGCTCTCCGGCGCGAAGCCCGCCGCCCGTAGCCGTGCTTCGTAGTCGCTGTTCAGGTTGTGCCAGGCGGGGTTGGCGCGCCGCTTCCCGTTTCCGATGCCGGTGTCCACCAGCACCCGCATGCCGTCCACCTCGACGGCGAAGCTGTGACTCGCCAGGCGCAGGACGCCTTGTTCGTCGGCGAATTCGGGGCTCAGCCAGGGAGTCCGGCTCACGAGGTCGGTGGTCGCCCCGGGCAGCAGCCACGGACCGGTCTGGGCGGGCAGGGCCACTTCGTCGATGCGTCGTACGGTGTGGTCGCCCACCGTCCAGGAAGGGGCGGGGGGAGTAGTGGACTTGGTCGTTCGCGATGAGGTGAACACGGCGATCTTCCTTACCTGTTGTGGGTCGCGAGGACGGAGATGTCCGGAGCGGGTGTGTCGGGTGAGGCGGATGTGCAGTTGCTCGTTGCCGGGCGGGAGTGGGCGCCCGGGGACGGTGTCCGGCGCCGACTGCGCAGCGGCGCGGTCAGCGTCGCGACTGCGACGGTCGCCAGTACGGCCACGCAGCCGGCATAGGCCAGTGCTGCCGCACGCAGCCCGAAGCCGGCGGTGAGGGCGCCGGCGCCGATGGCGGGCAGACTCATCGCCAGGTAGCTGAGTACGTAACAGGAGGCGAGCGTGCCGCCCTTCTTCCGGGCCGGGACCGAGTCGACGACCGCGCGCAGCGCACCCTGGGAGACGGCTCCGAAGCCGAACCCGGCCAGCGCCGCCCCGGCGAAGAGAAGTACGGGGCCGGCGAGATGGAGGGCACCCAGGGTCAGGACGGCCGCCGGAATCACCGCGCAGCTCCCGAGAAGAGCGGACACGTCGGCACGCATCCTGCGCGTGAAGTACACCGTCGGGGCGGCGACGGCCGTCAGCGTGAAGAAGACCATGCCGCCGGCGTATTCGGGTCCGTCGGGGGAGACGAGCCGTGTGAAGCCCGGTCCCAGGGAGGAGTAGAAGCCGCCGAGTGCCCAGACTGCGACGACGCCGGCGCTGTTGCGCAGGAGAGCGTGGGCGGCCGCCGACGGCAGCGCCAGGCGGGGCCGCGTCGAGCGCAGTGCTCCGGGACGGCGGCGGACGGTCTCGGACGTCGAGACAAGGGCGATGGCCTGCGCGGCGAACACGGCGATCAGGGCCGCGTACACCGTGATCGTCGGAACGGGGGCGAAGCGCACCATGAGGGTGGCTGCCAAGACGCCGGCCGCCATGCCCGTCACCGGCGCGATGCTGTTGGCCAGAGCGGGGCGACCCGGCCGGGCGGGATCTTCCAGGTCGAGGAGAGCCGCACCTGCTGCGCTGGTCGCCGCGCCAGTCGCGATGCCCTGCAGCACGCGGGCGCCGATCAGGGTGGTCAGGCCGCCGGCCGTCGCGAACAGTGCCATGGAGGCGACCTGGACCGCGAGCGCGCCCAGGAGCACGGGGCGGCGTCCGACATGGTCGGAAAGGGTTCCGGTCGTCAGCAGTGCGATCAGGAGCGCCAGAGCGTAGGCGCTGAAGACCACGGTGAGGTCGAGGGACGACAACTGCCACTGAGCCTGGTAGTGGGGATACAGCGGGGTCGGCGCGCTGGATGCGGCGAGCAGCGCGATCAGGATCGAGGCGTGCAAGGCGAACGGCAGACGTCCGGATGGGGAGGTGCGCGGAGGCGCGAGGCCCGCGGGGACGCTCTGCATGAGGGTCCTTCCGGTGCTAAAAGCGATTGGTTTGCTTTAAGCCACCGTAGACCCTACGATCGACTAAAGCAAACGATTTGCTTTTGCGGTGGTCGGGGCTCCTGCACCAGCCCGGCCCCGTCGCGTCGCACAGATCCGGAAGGAAGCCATGACCAGCGAACTCACTCCCCAAGAGGCAGCCCGAGGGGCGCTACGGGCGGGGCTCCCCCTCGGGGACGACCGACACGAAGGAGTGGCCGTGACGGCCAACCACATCCACTCCGTGATCAGCACGTTGCGCGAGCTCGATTTCGGCGAGACCCCTCCCGCGTCCTCCTACCGAGCCGGACAGGGGAACGCCGATGCAACCGTTTGAGCTGTCGCTGACCGAAGCCTCCCGTGCGGTGCGCGCACGGGAGCTGTCCCCCGTCGAACTCACCGAATCGGTGCTCGCCCGTATCGCCGCCGTCGAAGGACGGCTGGGCGCCTACGTCACCGTCGCCGCCGACGCGGCCCTGGCCGCAGCGGTCCGCGCCGAACGGGAGATCTCCGGAAGCGGACCGCGCGGGCCGCTGCACGGGATCCCCATGGCGCTCAAGGATCTGATCGACGCAGAGGGAATGCCCACCACGGCGAGCTCGCGCGTCCGGGCAGGGCACGTGGCGGAACGCGACAGCCGGGTGGCCGAACGGCTCGGCGCCGCCGGGGCCGTCCTCCTGGGCAAGACGCACACGCACGAGTTTGCCTACGGCCTGACCACCCCGCAGACGAACAACGCCTGGGACCACAGCCGGGTCGCGGGCGGGTCGAGCGGCGGCTCGGCGGTGGCTGTCGCCGCCGGCGGGGCGACGTTCGCCATGGGCACGGACACGGGCGGTTCCATCCGGGTCCCCGCGGCCCTGAACGGCGTGGTGGGCCTCAAGCCGACCTACGGCCTGGTCCCACGCACAGGCGTGACCTCGCTGTCCTGGTCCCTGGACCACGTGGGCCCTCTCACCCGCACCGTCCAGGACGTCGCGCTGGTGCTGTCGGCGACCGCCGGCCACGACCCGCGCGACCCGGCGAGCGTGTCCGGCCCGATGCTGGACCGCTTCCCGGGAGGCGACCTGCGAGGACTGAAGGTCGGCGTACCGCGGAACCACTACTTCGACCGGGTCACGCCCGAGGTCGAGGAGTCCGTACGCGGCGCGATCGAGCGGCTGGCGGAGCTGGGGGCGGAGCTCGTCGACGTCGAGATCCCGATGGCGCGTTACATCCAGGCCGTCCAGTGGGGGCTGATGGTTCCCGAGGCCACCGCCTACCACGAGCGGCCGCTGCGGGCCACCCCCGACCTGTACGCGGCGGACGTTCGCATCCTGCTGGAGGCCGGCGAACTCACCTCTGCGGGCGACTACCTCCGCGCCCAGCGGGCCCGCACCATGATGCGAGACGCCTGGGCTCGCATGTTCGACGGAATCGACGTCCTCGCCGCGCCGACGGTGCCGATGACCGCCGCCGAGGCGGGGCAGGAAGTCGTCGAGTGGGCCGATGGCACGACCGAGTCCGTGTCGGACAGCTACGTCCGCCTCTGTGCCCCGGCCAACATCACCGGTGTCCCGGCCCTCACCCTGCCGGTCGGCCACGACCGCGCCGGACTGCCGATCGGTATGCAGCTGATGGCGCGCCCCTTCCACGACGCGACGGTGCTCCGGGTGGGCCGGGTCTACGAGGAGTCGGTGGCCGGCGCGGGGCGGCTTGCTCCCCTCGCTGCCTGAGGGAAGGCGGACGTTCCAGCTGGCATGCGGTCGCGTCGCTGCAGGGGCGTCCGCCGTGCTCGGGCGCCCGGATGCGTGGCCCCGCGGGCCGCCGACGCCGGCCACCGCCTTGAAGCAACAAAATCGCATTAAGGTGGATCGCATGAGTCCCAGGCCCATGGCTCGCCCCGGCGGGCGCAGCGCACGCGTACAGGAGTCCGTCCATGCGGCGGTACGTGAACTCGTAGCAGAGGTGGGCCGCGACGCGCTCACGGTCCCGATGGTGGCCACTCGGGCGGGCGTGACCCCCTCCACGATCTACCGTCGTTGGGGCGACCTGCGGGAACTCCTGTCCGACGTGGCCGTCGAACGATTGCGCCCGGAAACGGATCCGGCCGATCTCGGAAGCCTGCGGGCCGATCTCGACGCGTGGGCGGAACAGTTCCTCGACGAGATGTCCTCGCCGCCCGGGCGCGCCTACATCCGGGACACCCTGCTCGGCGACCCCGACGGAACCAATGCCGGTCAGTGTTCGGCGTATGCCGCAGAGCAGATCGACATCGTGTTGGCCCGTGCGGTGCGGCGGGGGGAGCCGGTGCCCGAGACGGAACTGCTGATCGACCGTGTCGTGGCGCCGATCATGTACCGCATCCTCTTCCGTCCTGGCCGACTGGACGCCGCATACGCGCGCGAGCTCGTGACGAACGCCTTGCACGCCCAGCAGATCGAGGCCGGCGCTCGCCCCGCCCAGGCCGCCGCCCCTCGGCGCTCGAAGAAGGAACCCGACAACTGACCACTTCGCTCATCGGGTGGTCCGGCCACTGGGTTGTGGAGGCCAAGCGGCCGGCTGTACTGGCAGGGGTCCTGAAATCACCGGCAACGACCGACCAGGACGTAGCCCTTGGGCGTGACGTCCGTTTGACGCTCCGTGCGCACGAAGAGCCCTTCGGTGGAGCAGAAAACGGCCCCTGACCTGGTGTTGTGCGAGACCCATCCTGTCGGGACATCTTTGCGATGACCCACCACGTTGAGTGCGTCGCGATCCTGGAACCGGCCGCGAAGGGCTCCTGACCTGCGGTTTCGTGTGTGCGCATTATGCGCGGTGTGGGCGTTGCGGGCCTGGGCCGCTCGCGGGGCGGGTTCACCAGCAAGCCCCACCTGAGCGCGGACGGCCACTGCCGTCCGCTGTCCCTGATCGTCACTCCAGGGCAGCGGGCGGACTGCACCCGGTTCATGCCGGTCCTGGAGAAGATCCGGGTGCCCGGACCTGGCCCCGGACGACCACGCAAGAAGCCGGACAGCCTCGCGGCCGACAAGGCCTACGGCAACGGCCCCCTTCGCGAGTACCTGCGACGGCGGGGAATCCGCCGCACCCTCCCGGAGAAGACCGCCAGCCAGGCCGCCCGCTTACGCACAGGCTCACGCGGTCGGGCCGGCTGCCTTGTCCGCGGGAAGCGCTCAGCGGTGGCGCGGCCGGTTGTGTCGGGGAGCCGGCTCATGCGTGTGCGGGAGTGGAGGAAGGCGGTGCCGTCGCTGGTCTTCGGATGCGGGAAGCGTTCCGCGAGCCGTCCTTCGAAGGGGGCGACGGCGTGCGGGCCGCGTAGCCGGACCGTGCGGTGGAACACACGTCGAGAGCCCCGTGAGGGGGTGGGCCAGGTCGCAGCGGAAGGTGATGGCACCGTCCCGGCCCATCCGCTGCAGCCGGCGGCGGGCGGTGTGCCTGCTCGTCCCGGTCGCCGCCCCGCGGCCGAGGGAGCCGGGGGTCCGTCAGGGCGGGGCTGACGGATGTGAGGGTCCGGGCGCGGCATCGCACCTCGACGTAGGCGACGGTCGCGGATTCGGCCGCGTCGTACGCGGTGACTCATGCCGGGCCGTTCGTGCGCAGTCGTTCCCGGTGGGGCCGCCGCAGTCGCGTTCACACCCGCTCGAAAGTTTCGAACGTCGCGCACATGCTTGCGGTACTTCCCTTCCTCGTTTCGTTCCACCCCGCACAACGGCTCGCGTGAGAGGTGGCTTGACCAGCGAAGGTGCACTCGCCAAGGCCTCTTCTGGTAACAGGAGTGTTTCCGAAAGGTTGTCGAAAGTATTGACAGGGTCATGGCGTTCTACGAAAACTGTGGCCACCGAACGACAGAAGACCGTCGTTCCCCTCGCGTCATGTGACCGGGGACGGCGGTCGGTCGTTGCGGCACGACGACGGGCGGCCCCCGCCGTGTTCCATGCAAGGCCGCGGGCAGCAGAAGCCGACCGCCCCCCACCAGCCTTCATCGGGAGGACGCATGCAGCAGGACGGCACGCAGCAGGACCAGATCCAGCAGAACCCCGCTCCCTTCAGCGGCTTGAGCCGACGAGGCTTCCTCGGCGGCGCAGGCACGGTCGCGCTCGCCACCGCGTCCGGACTGCTGCTGCCCGGCACCGCCCACGCCGCCACCACCATCACCACCAACCAGACCGGCTACGACGGCATGTACTACTCGTTCTGGACCGACGGCGGCGGCTCCGTCTCCATGACGCTCAACGGCGGCGGCAGTTACAGCACCCGGTGGACCAACTGCGGCAACTTCGTCGCCGGCAAGGGCTGGAACACCGGCGGGCGCAGGACGGTCCGCTACACCGGCTACTTCAACCCGTCGGGCAACGGCTACGGCTGCCTCTACGGCTGGACGTCGAACCCGCTGGTGGAGTACTACATCGTCGACAACTGGGGCAACTACCGGCCCACCGGCGAGTACAGGGGCACCGTCTACAGCGACGGCGGCACGTACGACATCTACAAGACGACGCGGTACAACGCCCCCTCCGTCGAGGGCACCCGCACCTTCGACCAGTACTGGAGCGTCCGGCAGTCGAAGGTGACCAGTGGCTCCGGCACCATCACCACCGGCAACCACTTCGACGCCTGGGCGCGCGCGGGCATGAACCTGGGCCAGTTCAGGTACTACATGATCATGGCCACCGAGGGTTACCAGAGCAGCGGCAGCTCGAACATCACGGTCAGCGGCTGACCTCTGTCCGGCGAACAACCGGTTGCGGGCTCCGTCCTCGTGGCGGATCCCGCAACCGTGGCGAACTCGCCACCGCGGTGGGGGCACCCCGGCCGAAGGCCGGGGGAGAGCCGACCGGTTCGACAGCCAGCCCCTCCACACAGCGATCGGCGACACGCACCACGAGCACGGCACCAACCACTACGCCCGGCATCAACCACTACGCCCGGCACCAACCCCCCACCGGCAGCTGGAGTCAACGCACAGAGTCTCCACCGACGTGAGGCTCCGTACCGGGGAGGTGCTGCGTAGGTGGTCGTGACGCGCCAGACCGCCGGTGCCGAAGCGGCGCAGGGCCGTCACGCCGTTTGACGCTCCGGACGCCCGGCGGCCCCATTCGAGCTCCAAAGGCGCCTCTGACCTGCTGTTTCCTCTTGGTTCTCAGGTTCCCGGCAGTAGCGCTGACCTGTTTCCGGAGCGCACCACGTGGAGTGCGGGGCGATCCTCGAACCGGTCACGAAGGGTTCCTGGCCTGCGATTCCGCGGCGATCTCGAGGGGTCCGGCCCGTTTTGTCCCCGCGCCGTGCCGATCCGCGCACACCGGCCCTGACTTGCGCGTTTCCTTCGGTCGGGGCTGCTGCAGCGCCCGATGGCACTGTCTTCCCGGAAAGTTTGACGCCTACCTGGCGTTCGGATCGTCGGCGGATCACGGGGCGACGTCGCGGTCGAAGCTTCCCCTCGAACGTGGACACCTGGAGACGCGCTTCCGCTCCCGACCGACAGGTTCGACGGTCCAGCGGCCGGTTCTGCCGCTCCGCCGGCGCCTCGACCACGCCGTGATCGTGGAGATCGTCTGCTTCGACGATTCCGCGCCGTGGACCTCCCGGAGATGCGCGGAGATCTCCCCGCGGCCAGGAGGGCGAGTCGACGACTGCCGTAGGAGGGCGAGTCGACGACTGCCGTGACGAACGAGGTCCAGCCGGTGGAGGAGCCGTCGGAGGCGGCTGGGCCGGTCGGGACGTCGGCCGGGCTGGACATGGAGCCGGCGGACCGGTTGAGGGAGCAGGCCAGGTCGCGAGGGCTGGAGCTGTCCGGGGAGAACGGTCCGCTGCAGCAGTTGACGAAGTGTTCCCGGCGGGGGCGGCTCCGGGGGTGAGCCGACCGCCCTCCTGGGCCACGAGCGTGGTGGGCGTGTCGAGGGCGGCCGGGGAGACCACCGCAACGGGCACGGCGCGAAGACGGTGAACACGCAGGCGGGTCCGGTGCGGATCCAGGTCCCGCGGGACCGGGCGGGCAGTTTCGAGCCGCAGCTCGGCAAGAAGCACCAGCGCCGCCTCGGCGGGATCGTGCGGCCGCTGTCGGCCAAGGGGCTCGCACCCGGCGAGATCGGTGCCGCGCGGTCATGGACCCGGATCCGACCGGCAAGGGCCGCCGGCGCTGGGGACGCCGCTGGAAGCACGCCTCGAACGCCTTCGACACCACCTCCGACGGCCGCCTCCGGGCCGCTCGTGCTCCTTGTGGCCCTTGTGGTCCTGATTCCAGCCGAAGGCTCCTTCGCCTGCGCGGCACCGGCGTGGACTCGCCAGGCCGGTGCCGCGGTCGCCGCAGCCATGACCCTGGAAGCGCTCCGCGTACATCCGGCACGGTCACGGAAGGAAAACGAGGAGGACCCGGCTCCCGCCGGGTCGCCTCGTGCCGCGCGGAGACCCGCCGTCTGCGGCGTGCGCGGTGCGACGCGGCTCGGGCGGCGGGTCGCCGACGGTGGCAGCTCGGTGCGCGCGACGCTGTCCGCGTCGCGGGCCAGGGCCTTCGGGTCTGGCGGCGCGCCTACGGGAGGACGATGTCGCGGCCCGGGCCGCCCTCGAGGGCGTCCTTCCCGGGGCCACCGCCGACCAGGTCGTCGCCGCCCTCTCCGCTCAGCGTGTCGTCGCCGGGGCCGCCGAGGACGATGTCGCGGCCGTCCCCGCCCAGGGCGTGGTCGTCGCCCGGGCCGGCGTGCACGATGTCGTCACCGCCGTACCCCTCGATCATGTCGTCGCCCCGGCCGCCCCACATCTGCTGGTTGCCGCTGTCACCCATCAGGTGGTCCATGCCGTCGCCGCCGCGCAGGACCGCGGGTCCCATGACCATGTCGTTCCCCGCGTCGCCCAGCACCGTGCGCGCGGTGTGGGCGTGCAGTTCGTCGTCGCCGGGACCGCCGCTGACGGTGCCGATCCCGGGGTCGAAGGCGGCGATCGCGTCGTCGCCGTCGCCGAGGAGAACGTCGATCCTGTCGGGCCGGGAGCTGTCGACGGGCAGTTCGCAGACGACGGAGGTGGTGTCCTCGGGTCTGGAGTACGCGCAGTGGTCGCCCGGTGCGAGCGGGACCGCGTCGCTGAAGCCGATCCGCCGGATCCCGTCACTGGTGTACATGGCGAATATGTTGAGGTCGTTGGCCTGTCCTGGGGCGGCGGTGAAGACGATCGACTGAGTCGTCCAGTCGGCGCCGACGCGGGCCTTCGCCTCGGCGGTGGCGGCGGCTGCCGGTCCGGCGGCGAGACCGGCGGCGAACAGGGTCACGGCGACCGCGCTGACAGCGGCTCGGTTTCGGTTCATGAGACCTCGTTTCGATGGGGTGACGGTCGACCCGCTCGGCGTGGTGCTGCCGGGGGACCGGGCGGACGGGCGTGAGGGCAGTCTCCCCTGCTGGTCCGGAGGATCTGCAAGACCCCGAATTGACGAGTCGTCACGGGGAGGCGATGCATCCTTCGGATGCGATTGTCGGTTTCTGCTGGTCAGACATGTTCCCGGTGGCGCCGTGGCAGGATTCGCGCGGTCGATTCTGGCTCCATCGCGCGGCGTCGGCCGGTGCCGGACCGACCGGGAGGAGCTCGTCGAGGTCCCGGCCGCTCCGGACGAAGTGGCGGGAGTGCCCGCTGCGGGTGCGCGGGGCGGTACAGGCGGTGGTGGAGAAGGCCCTCGACACGGGGCTGTCCTGCCGCGAACGTCCCTCCCCGGCATCGCCCCGCACGCCGGTCCGGGCCGCACCCTCGCTTTCCGGTTTCGGGAAGGGTTCCGACTCCCGGCTCCCGGCAGGTTCTCTGCTCGCCGCCCGCCCCTGTAATCAACTTTGTTTGTTTCATTGACATTTCACTCAGAAGTCGTACCGTTGGGAGCGCTCCCATGGTGCTTCGCAACTGGAAGGAGTTCCCCCCCACATGCGTACACAGAGTTCATTAACCGGGCGTTCCCGGTCGGTCCTCCGCAGGCCTCTCCAGGCGCTCGTCATGCTGTTCGCCGTGGTTGCCGGCGCGCTGACCTGGTCGGCCCCCGCTCAGGCCCACGGCACCATCGTCAACCCCGCCTCCCGCGCGTACCAGTGCTGGAAGACGTGGGGCAGCAACCACACGAACCCGGCCATGCAGACCCAGGACCCCATGTGTTGGCAGGCCTTCCAGGCCAACCCCGACACCATGTGGAACTGGATGAGCGCGCTCCGTGACGGCCTCGGTGGCCAGTTCCAGGCGCGGACCCCCGACGGGACGCTCTGCAGCAACAACATCTCGAGGAACGCCAGCCTGAACAAGCCCGGGCCGTGGAAGACGACCAACGTCAGCAACAACTTCACGGTCCAGCTGTACGACCAGGCGTCCCACGGTGCCGACTACTTCAGGGTCTACGTGAGCAAGCAGGGCTTCGACCCCAAGACCCAGACCCTGGGCTGGGGCAACCTCGACTTCATCACGCAGACCGGCCGCTTCGCCCCGGCGCAGGACATCCGGTTCAACGTCAGCACCTCCGGCTACACCGGACACCACGTCCTGTTCGTGATCTGGCAGGCCTCGCACCTCGACCAGGCCTACATGTGGTGCAGCGACGTCAACTTCGGCTGAGCCGGAGAGCGCCGCACACGGCACCGGCCTCTGCCGGACGCCGGTAACCCGCCGCCCGGCCGGCCGAGCCCCGTCGGGGCAGGGGACCCATGTGGTCACCCCGCCCCGACGGGGCTCCTGCGCTCCTGGTGTGAACGCACCCGATCACACGGCAGCCGCACGGTAGCCGGCTCCCCACCGTCTCGTCGTACGTCTCCGGCACTCAACGGCCATGGAAACTCCTCGGTGCCGTCGGCCCACCGGGGTGCATCACGCCGCCCGGCGTACCCGCGCCGCCCGGCCTTCCCCCGGCCGCCCGACAACTCCCGGACACCTCGTGCCCACGGACGAAATCCCTCCCGGAACACGCCTCACTCACCCGGATCCGACCGCGGGAACTTCCTGACCCGCGCAGGTGGTCCGGCCCCCGCCGCCGGCGCCGGTCCGCTGCTATGGACGGCTGCGGCTCGTACCGGCCCGCCTTCTCCGGGCACGGGGGCGTCGTCGCCGGCGACGGCGGGACCCGCGGCATCCACCGGACGGCGCGTGCCCCTCTGCCGTCCGGCGGCGTGGGCGACCAGCTCGTCCAGCAGTTCCGGAGCACCAGCCGGGGCGGGCGGAGCGACGGCGGCACCCGCACCACCGGCAACCGCTTCGACGCGTGGTCGCGCGCCGGGACGACCCCGGGCAGCTTCACCGGCTTCATGACCGTCCCGGCCGAGGGCTGCCGGAGCAGCGGGCGCGCCGACGTCCGGGCCGGGTGAACTTCCGCGGGCAGAAGGCGGACGCCGAGGCTCTGCTCACTCCCTCCACCTGGCCGGACCGTCCGCTCCGCGTGCTGTGTCCGCCACCGGTGCGGCCCGACTCGCTCCCCTCCAGGCCGAAGGCCCGGCCTGCCGGTGCGGACCATGTGACCTCGCGGGTGCTTCACCGGACACCGCGGACCCCGGGACCGCCGAGGAGGACCCGGGCCGCCCGGCGTCCTCCGCGTCACCGGACCGGCCTCCGCCGTGGTCCTGGCCGATCATCCGTCACCACGGGATCACCGACGGTAGGGTGAAGAACGATCACAGCGAACACGACGACCCGCAGGGCACGAGGGGGAGGGCGACGACACGACATGGCCGCGCTGGAGGAGAGCCAGGGACGAACCCGGGACCAACGATCGGTGTTCGAGCGGTATCAGGACGCGGCAGCCGATGCGGGGGAGACCGATGCGCCGCGGTTCTCCGTGGAGGTCACCGCTGACGGCCGGCCGACCGACATCGAACGCGAGGAGGCCGATGATGTGGTGATCGAACAGATCACCTCTCCCTTCGACCCCGAGCACATCGACATCGACACCCGGACGACCACCGTCGATCTGCTGCTGTCCCGGCTGCGCAACGACATGATCGACCTCGCCCCGGACTTCCAGCGCAAGGCGGGCATCTGGACCGAGGGCAAGCAGAGCCGGCTCATCGAGTCGCTGCTGCTGCGCATTCCCATCCCGTCCTTCTACGCCGCGGAGAAGAAGGACGGCAGTTGGGCCATCGTCGACGGCATCCAGCGCCTGACCTCCATCGCCCGTTTCGTGGAGCCGGAGACGGTCGGCGCCGACCCGCTGAAGCTGACGGGCCTGGAGTACCTGCGCAACTTCGAGGAGGCGGGCTTCGCCAACCTCTCCGGAAAGCTCCAGATCCGGCTGCGCGAGACCGAAGTCGTCGTCCACGTCATCCGGCGCGGCACCCCCGAGCCGGTCATGTTCAACGTCTTCGCGCGCATCAACACCGGAGGCGAGCCCCTCACCCGGCAGGAGATCCGGCACGCGCTCATCTCCGGGCGGGCCCGCACACTCCTCGCGGAACTCGCGGAGACCGAGGAATTCCGGCGGGCCACCGGCTACAGCGTCGTCGGCGACCGGATGGCCGACCGGGAAATGGTTCTGCGCTTCCTGGCGTTCCGGATGACCTCCCCGCACGCGTACAGGCCCGGTGACTTCGACGCGTTCCTCGCCGAGGCGATGCACCAGGTGAACCGCCTCGACAGCGCGGAAGAGGACCGGTTGCGGGGCGAGTTCCTCACCGCGATGCTCGCGGCCGAGGAGATCTTCGGTTCGCACGCCTTCCGGAAGTACCGCCGCAACCAGCAGCGCAAGTCACCCATCAACAAGGCGCTCTTCGAGGCGGTCGCCGTCAACCTCGCCGGCCTCGGCGACGACGACCGCGAGGCACTGCGGCAGACCGATGTCCTCGACGCCTTCGCGGAGCTCATGGAGGACGCGGAGTTCGAACGCGCCATCTCCGTGGGCACCGGCGACGCCAGGAAGGTGCGGAAGCGGTTCGACGCCGTCAAGGACCTGTTCGAGAAAGCGCTCAGCGAGGCACGGGGAGCCGCCGAGCAGTGATCAACCACATCCAGCTGATCAACTTCAAGGCGTTCCGGCGCCTGGAACTCCCCCTCGGCCCGCTGACGCTCCTCACCGGCCTCAACTCCTCCGGCAAGAGCAGCGTGTTGCAGGCGCTGGGGCTGCTGCGGCAGTCGTACGAGACGCAGATGCTCACCCGGACCAAGCGGGCCGGGGGAGGGCTGCTGCTCAACGGAGACCTCGTGGCCCTGGGGACCGCCCAGGACGTCCTGCACGAGGACTTCGGGCCCGTGGAGGAGTTCCCCGCCGTCGACGAGCCGCTCGTCGGCTTCGTCGTCGAGGAGGACGGCGAGCAGCGCGCGTGGCTGGCCGCCTACGACATCCGTCATCCCGACCGGGACGTCATGCCCCTGGCGGAGGGGTCCGTCCGTGCGCACCTGGCCGAGCAGCCCTTCCAGTACCTGCACGCCGACCGGATCACCCCGGCGGTCACCTATCCCCGCTCCCACCAGATCGCCGTCGCACGCGGATTCCTCGGCGTGCGGGGCGAGCACACGGTCAACTATCTGCGCCACCACACGGATCAGGACGTACCCACGGAGGTGCCCGACGGTCCGCTCCGTCATCGCGGCGCCACCTCGGCCCAGCTCCTGGACCAGACGATCGCCTGGATGCAGGAGCTGTGTCCCGGCGTCAACATCGAGACCGACCCCGTCGAAGGCACCGACTCGGTCCGCCTCTCCTACGGCTTCGGCGGCACCGCCGGCATCAACGCCACCCGCCGCCGTCGCCCCACCAACGTCGGCTTCGGCCTCACCTACGCGCTGCCCGTCGTGGTCGCCTGCCTCACCGCGACGCCCGAGAGCCTGATCCTGCTGGAGAACCCTGAAGCCCACCTGCACCCCAAGGGGCAGAGCAGAATGGCCGCACTGCTCTCCGCGGCCGCCGCCACCGGCGCCCAACTGATCGTCGAGACGCACAGCGACCATGTGCTCAACGGTGTCCGTATCGCCGTGAAGCGGGGTGTCCTCCAGCCGCAGGACACGGTCGTGCACTACTTCAGCGGCAATGGAACGGGAGCCGAGGTCGTCACTCCCCGCATCGACAAGGACGGCATGCTCGAACAATGGCCCGAGGGCTTCTTCGACGAGTGGGAGAACTCGCTCGACCAGCTGCTGGACTGACGGCACGGGCTGACACAGGGGGAGGAAAGCGTGCCACTGCTGTTCCTGAACGAGAAGTCCTGGGGCACGGCCTGCGACCCGGCGCGGGCCGAGCGGGCCATGGCCGACTTCGTGGACGCCGTACGTGCCGCCGCGGCGGCGGGCGGAAACGGTACGGCGCTGGTGAGCGAGGTGGACGTCAAGGCTTTGGAGATCGCCGAGGGCTATCCGGTCAACAAATGGATCGGCGCCGCTCCGCGCAACCGCGCCCTGTGGCAGCGCCTGCGCGGCTTGCAGAGCAGATCTCCGATGCGGAGCGTGTTCCCGACGGAGGACGCCGCCGACCATCTCGAATACCGCCACGACGGTGAGGCCGCCCTCGGTCTGGGCGCCGCGCACTTCATGGACGGCATCGCCGTCAGCCTCCCGGTGGCCCGGCAGTGGCAGTCCGACCGCGTCACCCTGGAGCGCAGCGAACTCGTCGAGGACGACGACGGCACGCTGGAGACGCGGGAGGACACCGTCGAGGTCCGGCACCTGTCTGCCGAGCCGCATCTCGACAGTCACCTGGACTGGATCCGGAAGTCGCGCCGGGAAGGCGTCACCACCGGCCTGCGCATCTGGGACAACCGGGCCGACCTCTACCCGCACCTGACCTTCCTGCCGCGCGTGGAGGACCAGCTCAGCGGGTTGAACCCGCACTGGGTCGTCCCCGTGCGCAGAAGCCTGGAGCGGCTGGAGGAAGCCGTCGCCGCGTGGGACCCGGCAACCAGGGCCGAGCCCGAGTGGCGGACCAAGGTCAGCCCGGAGGGCGAGACCCGCAAACGCGTGTGCCGTTTCACCGATCTGGACGGCGAAACACGCACTTTCGACCTGCACGCCCGGTTCACCCCGGGTGCCGGCCGCATCCACTTCCGGCTGGTCCCGGAGGAACGGACGATC
The DNA here is from genome assembly GCF_039533365.1 of Streptomyces glaucus. Classification (NCBI taxonomy): domain Bacteria; kingdom Bacillati; phylum Actinomycetota; class Actinomycetes; order Kitasatosporales; family Streptomycetaceae; genus Streptomyces; species Streptomyces glaucus. The sequence goes on along the minus strand of NZ_BAAATK010000005.1, from coordinate 225,188 downwards.
CGCCTCGCCCATATCGGCGGCAAGATCCGTCCGGACCTGTGACCCTCCCCGGAACAGGACCTCCTGGCCTCCCGGCACGTCCGCATCCCTGCTCGTGCGGCTCCTTGGAGCTGTTCCCGGCGCCGTGCCGGGGGCGGGTGCCGGTGCGGGAAAGGCGGACGAGCGCTGCCGGGAGGACGTGCTCGTTGCGTACCGCGCAGGACATGGCCTGCGGGATGACCGCTGTCACCGGCTCACCTGCCGCAACAGTCGTCGCAACCGCGTGAGCGCCACCCTCGCCTCCCGCGAACTTGCGGACGTGCCGGCCGACACCCGGGCCGGACACGTCCTGCTGCCCGGCACCTGGTACGCCGCCGAACCGGGCGCGGCCGAGACAGCGGACGTCACCGGCCAGCTGGTGGACTACCGGCTCCCGGGAAGGGCGGCGGGCTGTGGCTGGTGGCCTCGGCCCGTTCCCGCAGGCTCGCTTGCGACCATGCTCTCGTGGCCGCTCCGGAGGCCGCCGCCGTGCGCGCAGGCACCGGCTCGGACCGGTGCCCCCGCTGTCACGCGGTGTCCGCCCGGGCGGTCCCGCCGGTTCCGCCCCACCCGGAGCACCGGCCTGGCCTGCCTGCCGAGGCGATGCCGGCAAGGCGGTGGACGCCTCCGGCGCGTCCACCGCCTACGGCGCGCGGGTCGGCCGACCAGGCGGGGATGTCCACCGTCGCCGCCTCGGCGGGCGGCGGATCCACTGCGGCGAGCATGCCGATGCGAGGGGCGCCGCCACCACGGCGGCGCCCCGGGACCGTCGACGATGTCCGCCCGAAGGGGCGGGAGAAGCCGCACCGTGGGCCGTCATCGATGCGCCCTGTCGGGTGCGGCAGGTCCCTCAGGTGCGGGTCCAGCGCTGGTTGCTGCCGTTCGAGCAGGAGTAGAGCTGGATCAGGGTGCCGTTGGCGGTGCCGGCGCCGACGGCGTCGAGGCAGAGGCCGGACTGGACGCCGACGATGGATCCGTCGGAGTTGAGGCGCCACTTCTGGTTGTCGCCGCCCCAGCAGCTGTAGATCTGGACCTTGGCGCCGTTGCCGGTGCCGGCGGCGTCCAGGCACTTGTTGCCGTAGACCCTGAGCTCACCTGCGTCGGTGTACGTCCACTGCTGGTTGGTGCCGTTGCCGCAGTCCCACAGCTGGACCTGGGTGCCGTCGGTGGTGCTGGCGTTGGGCACGTCCAGGCAGCGGCCCGAACCGACGCCCTTGATCTGTCCGGCATCCGCGGGGGGCGTGGTGGAGCCGCCGTTGAGCGCGTTGAGGACGGCGGTGTAGGCGGGCTTCTTGCTGCCGTCGCCGTTGAACAGCAGCGGCGTGTCCCCGGACCGCCAGGAGTCGGTGTCGCGCACCCCCCAGACGGTGATGCCGAGGCAGCGCGGAACGGCCAGGCAGTCGTTGACCACGCTGGCGTAGGTCGAGGCCGGGGCGCCCTGGATGTCGAGTTCGGTGATGGCCACGTCGACGCCGAGGGCGGCGAAGTTCTGCAGGGTGGTGCGGAAGTTGCTGTTGTAGGGGCTGCCGCTGTTGAAGTGCGACTGGAAGCCGACGCAGTCGATCGGCACGCCGCGCTGCTTGAAGTCCCGGACCATGGCGTACATGGCCTGGGTCTTGGCCCAGGTCCAGTTCTCGACGTTGTAGTCGTTGTAGCAGAGCTTGGCGGACGGGTCCGCCGCGCGCGCGGTGCGGAAGGCGACCTCGATCCAGTCGTTGCCGGTGCGCTGCAGGTTGGAGTCGCGCCGGGCGCCCGAACTGCCGTCGGCGAAGGCCTCGTTCACGACGTCCCACTGGGCGATCTTGCCCTTGTAGTGGGCCATCACGCCGTTGATGTGGTCGATCATCGCCTGGCGCAGCTGGCTGCCGCTGAGGTTCTGCATCCAGCCGGGCTGCTGGGAGTGCCAGGCCAGGGTGTGGCCGCGCACCTGCTTGCCGTTCTGCACCGCCCAGTTGTAGACGCGGTCGGCGGCGGTGAAGTTGAACTGGCCCCGCTGCGGTTCGGTGGCGTCGATCTTCATCTCGTTCTCGGCCGTCACCGAGTTGAACTCACGGTTCGCGATCGTCGTGTACGTCGAGTCGCTCAGCTTGCCCGAGGCGATGGCGGTGCCGAAGTAGCGGCCGCTCTGCGCCGCCGCGGCGCCGAGCGTGCTCTCGGCGGCGTGCGCTCCCGGCGGCGCGACCAGTGCGACGACCGTACCGAGGATGCCGACGATCAGCGTCAGCAGCAGGCCGCGGAGCTTCCGGCGGACAACGGGTCTGGGAAGGGCGTGTGAGCCCATGACTGTGCCTCCAAAGTAGAGATCACGGAAGGACTGAGGTGCGGGGAGTGCGTCGTCCGCTCCCTTCGGCGGACGGAGGGGAGCGGTCCGGAGCCCGGACCGCACGGAAATCACCGGAACCGCGGTCATGGGACGGGACGGTCTTCGACACAGGCACGGGGGTACTCCGTCGCGGCTCGGCCGGGGGACCACCACGCGGCGTCGCGTACCTCTCCCACCGTGGAAGAGCCAGGATGCGCGGGTGCGAACCTCACCGGAACGAAACGGGGTGGCGCAGGTGTTTCGGTGCGGGGATGCGTGGTGCGGTGGTGCGTGAACCTGCCGTGCGGCACGGACTGCCAGAGGTGGTGCGGCTCGAAATATCTGGCTACGGCCGGTTTCTCAGACAGGAATGATTGAGGTGTTGACGATGCATCGTCAATACTCCTCGCGGAAAAAGTTTCTGTTCTCTCTTCGAAACTTTCGAGGTTGCGGCAAGGCGGGTGGTGGACTTCGGGTGCCGTGGCCGGCGGGCATCGTAGGGGCGGAGCCGGGATTGGTGTGCGGATGTGACGTTCCGTGTGCGGATTCCCACGAATGTTTCGACGTCGACAGCGATACGTGCGAGAGGTGTTGACGCCGTTCCTCGGTTCCCTATCATTCAGGTTGCTCGACACTTCGACCTTTGTTCGATACTGCGAACACATCGAGTCGCTCCCTCACGCAGCAGGGCAACTCCGGGTCGCAGCGCCCCGACGCAGAGCCGCAAGGAGCCGTGCCGCATGCGTATGTCATGGCCTCGCCAATCTCTTGTCGTTGCCCTCCTCCGCCGTGCCACCCGGGCGCCCGGCCGTCCGAACCCCCGCCCCTGGCGTCCGTGCCGCCCAAGTCGCCGGGCGCCACCGGTCTTTCCGAAGGCCGCGAAGGACCGGGAAGCCGCAAGCGGCCCGCCGCGGCGCTCGCGAGCCGCCGCGCACCGCACTGCACCGACAGTCCGGTCGGTCTCGGACGAGGCCGACCGGAACCGCCCACTCGAGGTTGAGGAAGTCCCCATGCACAGAGGAAGTTCCAGTCGCAGGCATTCGTCTGCGGCGCTCGCCGCCGCGGTCGCGGTCCTGGCCGCGTTGGCGGCGATGCTCGTCGCCACCCCGGCTCAGGCGGCTTCCACCGGCGCCTTGCGCGGTGTCGGTTCGAACCGGTGCCTCGATGTGCCGGGCGCCAGCCAGACCAACGGCACGTATCTGCAGATCCACGACTGCTGGGGCGGGACCAACCAGCAGTGGACGCTGACGGACGGCAACCAGCTCACCGTGTACGGCAACACGTGCCTGGACGTTCCGGGCCACGCCACCGCGTCCGGCACCCGGGTGCAGATCTGGACCTGCTCCGGCGGTGCGAACCAGCAGTGGCGGGTCAACTCCGACGGCACGGTCGTCGGCGTGGAGTCCGGGCTGTGCCTGGAGACCGCGGGCGCCGGCACGGCCAACGGCACGGCGGTGCAGATCGGGACGTGCAACGGCGGCAGCAACCAGAAGTGGACCGGCCTGACCGGGACGCCGCCGACGGACGGCACCTGTTCCCTGCCGTCGACGTACCGGTGGTCGTCGACGGGCGTGCTGGCGCAGCCGGCGAACGGGTGGGCCGCGGTGAAGGACTTCACCGTCGTGAAGCACAACGGCAAGCACCTCGTCTACGCGTCGAACGTGTCGGGATCGACGTACGGCTCGATGATGTTCAGCCCCTTCACGAACTGGTCGGACATGGCGTCGGCCCGCCAGACCGGGATGAACCAGGCCGCGGTGGCGCCCACGCTGTTCTACTTCGCGCCCAAGAACATCTGGGTGCTGGCGTACCAGTGGGGTGCGTGGCCCTTCATCTACCGCACGTCGAGCGACCCCACCGACCCCAACGGCTGGTCCGCTCCGCAGCCGCTGTTCACCGGGAGCATCTCCGGCTCCGACACCGGCCCGATCGACCAGACCCTGATCGCCGACGGCCAGAACATGTACCTGTTCTTCGCCGGTGACAACGGCAAGATCTACCGGGCGAGCATGCCGATCGGGAACTTCCCGGGCAACTTCGGCTCGTCGTACACGACGATCATGAGCGACACCAAGGCCAACCTCTTCGAGGGCGTACAGGTCTACAAGGTCAAGGGCCAGAACCAGTACCTCATGATCGTCGAGGCGATGGGCGCGAACGGGCGCTACTTCCGCTCCTTCACCGCCTCCAGCCTGAACGGCACGTGGACCCCGCAGGCCGCCACCGAGAGCAACCCCTTCGCGGGCAAGGCCAACAGCGGCGCCACCTGGACCAACGACATCAGCCACGGTGACCTGGTCCGCGACAACCCCGACCAGACCATGACCGTCGACCCCTGCAACCTGCAGTTCCTCTACCAGGGCAAGTCCCCCACCGCGGGCGGCGACTACAACCGACTGCCGTGGCGGCCGGGTGTCCTCACCCTGCGCCGCTGACCTTCCCGTCCCGCGGTGACGTGATGCGGGGCGGTCCGCAGGCACGCGGGCGAGCGGTTCACGGCGTGCGCGATTCCACCCGCTGACCGACACCCGCCGCCTCCAGGGACCCCGGCCGTGCGGCGGCCGGGGTCCCTCCCGCCCCGGTGCCGTTGTCGCGGCCCGTGCGCTCCGCCGGCGTCCCGGCCGGGGCCGGTGATCGTGCCCGTGCGGCCTGTCGGCTTCGTGGTCCGGTGGCTACAGCCGGCGGAGAACGGAGCTCAGTGTTTCGATCTCCTGCGCGGAGAGCTTGTCGGTGAAGTGGCGGCGTACCGCGGCGTCAAGGCCGGGGTGCACGGCGGTGACGGCCCGGCGTCCGGTGTCGGTGAGGGCGACGACGACACCGCCGGCGCGTTCACGGTGACGAGCTGACGCTTGCTCATACGGGTGAGCTGGTGGGAGAGGCGGGTGCGGTCCCAGCCGAGCGACGCGGCGAGCTCGCTCCGGCGCACGGCCCCCCGCCTTGTTCAGCTGGGCGCGGATCGTCAGGTCCGGTTCGGAGAGGCCCGCACTGGTGGCCTGCGACGAGGTGGACCTGGTGGTCGTGGCGGTGAAGGTGCCGCACCACCGGGAACTGGTGCGGACGGCGCTGAGCGCCGGCAAGAGCGTGCTGTGCGAGTGGCCGCTGGGCAACGGGCTCGCGGAGGCCGAGGACATGGCGCGGCTGGCGCGCGGCCGTGCCGTGCCGACCGTCGTCGGACTCCAGGCGCGGTCGCACCCGGCGCTCGCCTGCGCGCGGCATCTCGTGGCCGACGGCTACGTGGGGGAGGTGCTGTCCACGACGGTCGTCGGCTCCGGCGGCGCTCGGGGTGCCACCGTCGGTCCCGGCGATCACCATGTGCTCGACGCGGCGAACGGCACGACGCTGCTGACGGTCCCCTTCGGCCACGCTCTCGACGGACTCGCGTCGGTCCTGGGGGAGCCCGAGGAACTGCGGATCCACCTGGTGTCGAGGCGTACGTCGGTCGTGGACGCCGAGAGCGGACAGCCCGTGCCGATGACCGCCGCGGACCAGGTGGTGGCCTCGGGACGGCTGCCGGGCGGAGCGGTGGCCACCTTCCACCACCGCGGAGGCACGTCCCGGGGAACCAACTTCCGCTGGGAGATCAACGGCACCGAGGGCGACCTCGTCCTCACCGCCCCGATCGGCCACCCACAGCTCAGCCCGCTCACCCTGGAGGGCGGCCGCGGAACGTCCACCGTGCCCGCTCCCATGACGGTGCCGGAATCGTACGTCCGCGTCCCGCGGGGACTCCACTGCCCGGAGGAACCGCCGTTCCGGGTTCACTCTCTGCGGCAATGACGCCAGTACGACACACGGCGCCGTCGGACCACGCCGAGTCGACCGCCCCTCGTTCCGTCAGCGGTTCCCAGTGCCCGAGACACGACCTTGTCGAGATCTGCGTGGAGATCCGCCGGCCGCGTCCGACGGGCGGGACGGTCCGGCTGCTCGGCAGGAACGAACGCCCGGCCGCAGATCCTCATCCTCGAAAACGCGGGATCATCGGTTGAGCAGCGCCTCCGCGATCGCGACGGAGGACGACGCGAGAGCGGTCTCGCCGTCCTCGATGTCCCACAGCGAGTTCTGCAGCAGCCGCCCGAGCGTCCAGCCGGTCGCGCGTGCGCGGTCCAGGCCGAGGGCCTCGGTGAGCAGGTCGAAGCGGCGCCGCACCACGCGCAGTGCGTCCCCCCTCGTGACGAGATCGTCCCACCTGCTGTCCAGGGCGGGCCAGAGGTCGAAGCCGGGGTCCCCGGCGAGCGGCTCGGGATCGATGGCGAGCCACGGCTCACGCTGCGCGGCGAGAACGTTGCCGTAGTGCAGATCCCAATGCAGGATCCGGTCTCCGGGCTCGCCGACCAGCTCGTTCACCGCGGACGCCCAGCCGCGCAGGAGTCGCCGGTCCGCCGGGTCAGCCAGAGCCGCGACCGCTTCGGGAACCTTTTCCAGCATCTCGGTGGCGATGTCGCCGAGGCTGCGCAGTCCCTGCGGCGCAGGGACACGGACCAGCCGGGCCTGAAGCCCGGCGAGGATGCCCATCGCAGTGTCGTCGTCCTCGATCGAGGCCAGCGTGCGGGCAGCGTCCAGCCGCTCCAGGAGCATGGTGCTGCTTTCGGGATCGTGATCGAGCAGCCGCACCATTCCCTCGCCGTTCCAGGTGCGCAGCCCGATGAGTGCGGCAGTGGTCTCCTCCCTGGGCATCTGCAGTTTGAGGACCGCGCGCGTGCCGTGCCTACGCAGCACCGGCAGCACCAGCGAGGATTCCCCCGCCCGGACCGCGCCGTCCCGTTTCAGCTCCCAGCGGTCCAGGAATTCCGCAGCGAGGGCCGGCAGTCCGGCGATCCAGGCCCTCCCCTCCTCGCCGAAGCCTCCGGCGTACGACACCGCCAGGGACCGAGGTATCTCGACCGCTTCCAACCTGCTCAAGTCTTATTTCCTTCGACGAAGACCGCGTGCCCCGTCGCAACCTACCGGAGGACAGCGGACGGCCAGGCGTTCGAAGTGGTGCGGGAGCGTTCTCGTGCGGAACCGGCGGGGCAGGGCTGCTGCCCGGCGTCCCCTTCGGCGCCCGACGAAGAGGACGCGTGCGGCCTGCGGCCGGCCGCCGCGGACGAGCTCCGCTCCTACGGCGCCGCCCACCACGGGACGGTGCCCTCCGGCGAGCACCGGCAGCCGACGACCGGGCGGAGAGCGGTCACCGGCCCGCCCGCCGGCGGAAGAGCACGGGCGACGCGGCCCGTGCGCCGCATCAGAAACTCGCCGTGGGGCCGTGTTCTTGTCTCCCGGAATTCATACGCGCCTGCGTCGCATCCGGAACGGCGTATTTACCCGCTTCCGTGTTCCGGAATCAGCGCGCCCGGATTTCGTCGAAATCGCGCCACGACGCCTACCCATGGGTAGACGGCCGCCCGGAAATAACTACTTGACCCCCCTGGCCCGATCCTGAAAGTCTTGACGCGTCGCCGCCGGGCGGAAAGGAGTGAGGATCACTCCTGCTCGGCGGTTTCGACGCGTTGTGACGAATCATATGGAGAGTCGAAGTGCGCAACACCCGGCGCCCGGCTCTCCTGGAAACAAAGAGGAGCTGTAATGGCGGGCAACGACCGCTCTCCGGTCACGGTCATCGGCCTGGGGCTCATGGGGCAGGCATTAGCCGCCGCATTTCTCCGCGCCGGTCACCCGACGACCGTCTGGAACCGCACCCCCGAAAAGGCGGCCGATCTCGTCCGGGAAGGAGCTGTGCTCGCGCCCACCGCGGCGGAGGCGGTGACCGCCGGCGAGCTCGTCGTCGTCTGCCTGACGACCTACGACGCGATGCACGAGGTCCTCGACCCCCTGGACGGTGCCCTGTCCGGCCGGGTGCTCGCCAACCTGACCTCCGGCTCCTCGGAGCAGGCCCGTGAGACGGAGACCTGGGCCTCGGAGCGGGGCGCCGCATACCTCGACGGTGCCATCATGGCCGTTCCGGCGATGATCGGCGGCGACGAGGCCGTGCTCTTCTACAGCGGCTCGGCGAGCGCGTTCGAGAAGCACGAGGCCACGCTGAGGCTGCTCGGCGGCCGCACCACCTACGTGGGCGAGGATCCCGGTCTCGCGGTGCTGTACGACGTCGCGCTGCTCGGCGTCATGTGGGGCACCCTGAACAGCTTCGTCCACGGCGCGGCACTGCTCAAGAGCGCCGGCATCGACGCCACGGCCTTCCTGCCCTGGGCCACTTCGTGGCTCGACGCGGTCAAGCTCTTCGCCACCGACTACGCGGGCCAGATCGACGCCGGGGACGCCGAGTACCCGGCGAACGACGCCAAGCTGTCGACCCACTTCGCCTCGATCGAGCACCTGCTCCACGAGAGCGAGACGCAAGGGGTCAGCACCGAGCTGCCCGCCTTCGTCCACGCCCTGGTCAAACGCGCCCTCGACAAGGGCCACGGCGACAACAGCTACGCGGCCATGATCGAGCTGTTCCAGGACCCGAAGGCGTCGTAACCGCTCACCGCGGGTGCGGCACGGGCCCCGGAGCCCGTCCGCTCGTCCCGGCCGGACGGGCTCCGGCGTCGCCCCGGGGACGCCTGCGCTCCTCGGGGCACCGGAACCGCATGCGCCCGCACGCTTTCGACGGGCCGCGGGCACACGGTCGTGCGACGGTGGTCGCGAGTTTCCGGGTCACCCCCGATCACCCGCCGATCACCACCGGGCGGGCCCACCCTGAAAGACTGCTCCCACGAACAAAACTTTTTCCAGCAACGGTCTTCTCCATGGAGAAGTCGCCCTGGTCACCGGTGCGCGCAGTGGTATCGGCGCGGCGGCGGCGCGGGTGTTCGCCCAGGAGGGCGCCGCGGTCGTCCCCGCCGCCCGCAGGGAGGAGCGGCTGGCCGCGCTGGTCGACGAGTTGCGGGACAAGGGAGCCGAGGCGGCGTACGTGGTCGCCGACGTCACCTCGGCCGAGGACGCCGCCGGAATGGTGGCGTCGGCGGCCGGCAGATACGGTCGTCCCGACGCGGCCTTCAACAGTGCCGGGACAGGCGGCGACCGCACCCCGTTGCACGAGATGTCCGACGAGGTCTACGACACTCTCATGGACACCAACGCGCGCGGCGCCTTCAACCGCTTACGGGCCGAGATCGCCGCGATGCTGAAACACGGGGGCGCCATCGTCGACAACAGCAGCGTCGGCGGCCTCGTCGCCATCCCCACCGCAGCCCCCTACGTCGCGTCCAAGCACGCGGTCGTCGGCCTCACCCGGGCCGCCGCCGACGAATACGCCAGACACGGCATCAGGGTCGACGCGGTGGCTCCCGGCACCACCCGCAGCGAGATCACCGATGACTGGTTCGCACGCAATCCCGGACTGGAGACTTGGTCAACTCCATGACGCCGCAGGGCCGTACGGCGGAGCCGGAGGAGATCGCGGCCGCGGTGGCCTGGCTGCTGAGCGACCGCTGTCCCTTCCTCACCGGCACGGTCGTTCCGGTCGACGGGGGATCCGGTGACGCGGTGACGTGCCCGGCCGGCGGGCGGGCACGGCCCTCGGCCCGCCGCCCCGCCGGCGCCGGGTATGAAGGTGCGGACGGCGTTCCGGACCGCCGCCTTGTCCGACACGCCGAGCGACGGGCCCGGGAAGGCGATCATCATCCGGCCGCCGCCGGGGAGCGCGGCCTCCGGCATCAGCATGGCGATCGGCGAGGACTCCAGCCCCTGGCCGTACACGGGGTCGACGCTGCCGGCGAGATGGATCCACAGCTTGCTGCCGAACGAGACGCCCACGCCCTCCCGGGCCGCCTGCGCGTGCACGGTGGGCAGGCCGGGGTTGAACTGGATCGTCGGCCACACGCTGACCGGCACCGCCACGACCACGGTCGAGACGTTGAAGACCTGCCCGCTCCTGGTCCACCTGGACGCCCCCGGAGTTCCGGGTGACGGAGGCGGCCGGTGAGTCGAGCCGGAGCTGCACGCCGGTTCCGGCCAGCATCTTCTGCTTCTCGGGGCGCTCGAATGCACTGCTCCGAACCCGCGAAGAACTTCGTGTACAGCTCGGCCGTACGGCCGTTGGCCTCGCTCGCCGACAGCGTCTGGAAACCCGTGTCGGCCGGCATCACGGACGTGGTGTCGGCGACCTCGGGCACCGTCGTGATGCCGTAGGGCCGCAGCTCACTCGCGACGAGGCGGTGATCGGGGCTCACCCAGCTGCCGCCGAGGTCCATGGACCGCCCCGCGAACGTGTCGGTGTGGATGCGGCCGCCGATGCGGTCGCGGGCCTCCAGGAGCACCACCTGGAGGCCCATGGCGGCGAGTTCGCGCCGACGCCGCCCTGTCAAGAGGGCCTTCGGCGCCGACGCGGCGGGGAAGGTCAGAACAGCATCCGGTACTCATTCCAGTCGGGGCCGGCGCCGACGGGCACCCGCGGCCCGAGGGGCCGCAGCTGGTCGTACTGCCCCCACCGGCCTTCCAGCGGGCTCTCGCCCTCGTCGGTCACGTAGAAAGGCTGCCGTCGGCGCGCTGCCCGTAGGCGCCCTCGGCGAGCCCGTCGCGGTCGTGGTCGACGTGGGTGGTGCCGAGGTGGGTCTGCCAGCCGCCGAGCACGAACTCACGGGGCGTCAGGTCGCCCTTGCCGTCGGGCCGGTACACGTACACGTCACCGGCCCGGTCCACCGCGGTCAGCGGGAACTGCGGGGCGTGCGGCGGCACGCGGGGCGTGGCGGACGCGGCCGGTGCCGCGACCGAGAGGGTCAGTGCGGCGGCGATCGCCGCGGTGGCCAGGCGCGTCAGGGCGCGCACGCCACGGCGGCCGGGGGCGGGATGAGTCACGTCGTACTCCCAGGTTCCGGATCGGTCGGGGAAGTCGGGCGGGGGAACGGCCCGCCGTCCGGGGCCGGTCGAAGGCCCCGGGCGGCGGGCCGCAGCCGCTACAGGGCCGCTGCCGGAGCCTCCTGTCCGGCGGCGGGGGCGGTGGCCTCGGCGGGGGATCCGTCGGCCGGCCCCTTCCGGGCGGCCGCGCCGGTGGGCGGCACATGCCGCAGCATGGTCAGCGCGAGCACCGTCATGGCGGTGAGCAGGACCGCGCCCACCAGCGCCACGCCGTTGAGTCCTGACGCGAAGGCCTCCCGGGCGGGCGTGATGATCCCGTCGGCCGTGGAGCCCGGCAGGTCCGCGGTGGCGTCGAGCGCGCGGGCCAGGGTGTCGCGGCTCGCCTCGGCGACGGCGGCCGGGGTGTCCGCCGGCAGGTTGCCGGCGACGTCGTTGCGGTAGATGGCGGTGCCGAGGCTGCCGAGCGCGGCGATGCCGACGGCGAGGCCGAAGTCGCTGCTGGTCTGTTGCAGGGCGGAGGCGGCGCCGGCCTTCTCGGGCGGCGCGGAGCCCACGATGAGGGAGACGCTCAGGCCCATGACGGGGCCGATGCCGGTGTAGATGAAGCCGAAGCCGACCAGGACGTACGCGAGACCGTGGTCCCCGGGGTCGGCCTGGGTGAGGACCACGTACCCGATGGCGGACAGGATCAGGCCGATCGCGGTGACGTTGCCGGGGCGGATGCGGCGCGCGGCGATGGGAGCCAGCATCGACGAGGTGATGAGGAGCCCGGCGGCGGGCAGCAGCCACAGGCCCGCGCGCAGCGGCGACAGGTCGGCGACCATCTGCAGGTACTGGGTGACGAAGAGGTAGATGCCGCCCATGGCGACGGCGGCGAACAGCATCACGCCCAGGGCGACGCTGAAGGCGCGGGAGCGGAACAGGCTCAGGTCCAGCATCGGGTCGTCCAGGCGGAGCTGGCGCCGCGAGAAGACGTGGCCGAAGACCACGCCGACGACGATGGCGACGACCGACCCCGCCTGAGGGCCGTGCTTGGCGATCTCCTTGACGCCGTAGACGACCGGCAGGATGGCGAGGAGCGACAGCACGACGCTGGCCAGGTCGATGCGGCCGGCGTTCTCGTCCTTGTACTCCGGCAGCAGCACGGGCCCGGTCACCAGCAGCAGCACCATGACGGGCACGGCGAGCAGGAACACCGAACCCCACCAGAACACTTCCAGCATGAGCCCGCCGACGACCGGGCCGAGCGCGATGCCGACCGAGAAACTCGCGGCCCAGATGCCGATGGCGGTGCCCCGCTGCTTGGCGTCCTGGAACATGTTGCTGATCAGGGCGAGCGTGGACGGCATGAGGGTGGCGCCCGCGACACCGAGCAGGGCCCGGGCGGCGATCAGCATCTCCGGGCTGTTCGCGTACGCGGCGAGCACGGAGGCGACGCCGAAGGCGAAACCGCCGCTCAGCAGCAGCCTGCGCCGGCCGATGCGGTCGCCGAGGGTGCCGGCCGTGACCAGGAACCCGGCGATCATGAACGCGTAGATGTCGATGATCCACAGCATTTCGGTGCTGCTCGGCGCCAGGGCCGCGCCCAGGTGCGGCACCGCCAGGTGCAGCAGCGTCACATCCAGGGACAGCAGGATGCTGGGCAGCGCCAGCATGGCGAGCCCGATCCACTCCCGCCGCCCGGCTCTCGTCCCACCGGGATCGACACTCGTAGACATCGCAGGTGACCTTTCCGTGCTGGTGCTCGTGGGCCCCTTGCCAGGTCAAGGGGGAGCCGCCGCCCCCGCCGGTGCGGGGGCGGCGGTGTCTCTTCGTGGGGGTGAGTGCTTCAAACGGCGATCAGTGCGCGGCGCCCGTCAGGCCCTGGGCGAAGCCGCCGTCGACGGGGAACTCGACGTTGGTGGTGAACGTGGCGTCGGCGGCCAGGAACAGCGCGGCGGCGGCGACCTCCTCCACCGTGCCCATGCGCTTGAGCGGCGTGGTCTCGCCGCCCTGCTTCTCGAACTCCTCGCGCTCATCGGCGGTCATGCCCGGGACGCCCATGGTCGGGGTCTTGATGTAGCCGGGGGCCACGGCGTTCACGCGGATCCTGCGGGGCAGGAACTCGGCGGCGAGGACGTGGGCGAAGGCGCGCACCGCGTCCTTGGAGCCGGCGTAGGCGCTCAGGCCGGGGAAGATCAGGTCGTTGGCGACGGTGGTGAAGACGATCGCGCCGCCGTCGTTGAGGAGCGGCGAGAGGCTCTGCACGGTGAAGAAGGCGCCCTTGGTGTTGATGGCGAAGGCCCGGTCCCAGGCCTCCTCGGTCACCTCCTCGAGGGTCTGCACCTCGGCGAGGCCGTGGTTGACGAACAGGTAGTCGATCCGGCCGAGCTTCTCCTGCGCGAAGTCGGCCAGGGCGCGGATGTCCGCCATGCTCGCCGCGTCCGAGCGCACGACGTGCGCCCGGTCCGACTTCACCTCGGTGCGCGCCTCTTCGATCTTCTTCTCGTTGCGCCCGGTGAAGACGACCTTGGCCCCTTCGTCCACGAGCTGCTTGACGATGGCCAGCCCCATCCCGTGCGTCCCGCCGGTGACGACCGCCGTCTTGCCCTCGAACCTGCTCATCTTCGACTCCCTGGTCGGATGTGGTGCCTGGTACGTGCCTGCGCCGGTGACCACCGGCGCCCACCCACTCTGGAAGCCGGCCCTTGCAGCCTTCTTTCGATCCGCTTTCACGCCCGTCCGGCGGGCTGGCGTCCACCGCCGCGGCGGGCCGCGCCGCGGGCCGGGGGCGGACGCACACCAGGCGATGACCGGCGGCGTACTACGGTGCTCCCATGCGTTTCGGGGTACTGGGGCCGCTCGCCGTCTGGTCCGACGACGGGGCACCCGTGTCGGTGCCGGAGTCGAAGGTCCGCGCTCTGCTGGCGGATCTGCTGACGGCGCCCGGGCAGGTGATCTCCGCCGACCGGCTGATCGACGCCCTGTGGGGCACCACCCCGCCGGCCAATCCCGCGGGCGCCCTGCAGACCCTGGTCTCCCGCCTGCGGCGGGTGCTCGCGCGGGCGGGAGCCGCCGAGGCGGTGCTCCACCGCGCCCCCGGCTATCTGCTCGCGGTGGCGGGCGAGGCGGTGGACACCGGCCGGTTCGCGGCGCTCACCGCGCAGGCCCGCACCGCCGCGGGCCACAAGGAACGGGCCGACCTCCTGACGGACGCCCTGGCGTTATGGCGGGGCCCCGCGTTCGCGGACTTCGCGGACGAGCCGTTCGCGCGCGCGGCGATCGCCCGGTGGGAGGAGCAGCGGCTGCTGGCCCTGGAGGACCGGGCGGAGGCCCGCCTGGAGCTGGGCGACCACGGACTGCTCGCGGGCGAACTGGCCGACCTGACGAGCCGCCACCCCCTGCGGGAGCGGCTGCGGGCGGCCCACATGCGGGCCCTGTACGGCGCGGGCCGGGCGAGCGAGGCCCTGGACAGCTATCACGACCTGCGCCGGCGCCTGAACGAGGAGCTCGGCCTGGACCCGAGCCCCGAACTGACCGCACTGCACCAGGAGATCCTGCGCCAGTCCCCCGTCCTGCGCCGCCCGCCGGGCCCCGTCGGCGCGGATCCGCGCGGGCCACGGCCGGGGCGCTCGTCCGCGCAGGAGGGGCCGGACCTCGCGCGGGCCGTGCGTGCCGGCGCCCCCACGGCCCACCGCCCCCGCACCAACCTGCCGACGGCCGTCACCGACCTGATCGGCCGCGCGGACTCCGTCGACGCGGTACGCGCCCGGGTACGCGCGAGCCGCCTGGTCACCCTGACCGGTCCCGGCGGCGTGGGCAAGACCCGCCTGGCCGTGGAGGTCGCGGCCCAGCTCGCCCCCGAACACCAGGACGGGGTGTGGCTGGTGGAGCTGGCGACCCAGGCGCTGACGGCCCCGTCCGGCGACGAACTGGCCGAGCTGGTGGCGGCCACGCTCGGCGTGCGCGACGACACCGGCTCCGGCTCCCCGCCCGGCGGCCGGCCGTACACCCTGCTGGACCGGCTCACCGACGCGCTGCGCGGCCGCCGTCTGCTGCTCGTCCTGGACAACTGCGAGCACGTGATCGAGGCCGTGGCGGGGCTCGCCCGGGCGCTGCTGCGGCACGCCCCGGGCGTCCGCATCCTCGCCACGAGTCAGGAGCCGCTGGACGTCGCCGGTGAACACGTGTGGCCGGTCCCGCCGCTGGACCTGCCCGGCCCGGCCGCGTCCGCCGCGGACCTGGCCCGCTCCAGCGCGGTGCGGTTGTTCCTCGCCCGCGCCCGGGCCACCCTGCCGGGCTTCGAGCTGACCGACGACAACGCTGTGGCCGTGGCCGCGATATGCCGCCGCCTGGACGGGATACCGCTCGCCCTGGAGCTGGCCTCGACCCGCGTCCGGGTGCTGGGGGTGCACGAGCTGGCCGAGCGCCTCGACGACCGGTTCCGGCTGCTCACCACCGGCCAGCGGGGCGCGCCCGCCCGCCAGCAGACCCTGCGCGCGATGATCGACTGGAGCTGGGAGCTGCTGACGGCGGCCGAGCAGACGGTGCTGCGGCGGCTCGCCATCCACTCGGACGGCTGCTCGCTGGAGGCCGCCGAGGCCGTCTGCTCCGGGGACGGCGTCAAACCGGCCGAGGTGCTGGACCTGCTCGCCCGTCTCGTCGACCGTTCCCTGGTGTTCGTCACGCACGAGGCGTACGGGCCGCGCTACCGGCTCCTCGAATCGGTGGCCGCGTACTGCCTGGAGCGGCTGCGGGCCGGCGAGTACGACCGGGTGCGGCGCACCCACGCCCACTACTACGCGTCCCTGGCCGAGCGCGCCGACCCCTTCCTGCGCGGCGAGCGGCAGCAGCAGTGGCTGCGCCGCCTGGACGCGGAGACGGCGAACGTGCGCGCCGCGCTCGACGGCGCCGCCGCCGACGGCGACGGCCGCCTGATGCTGCGTCTCGCCCGGGCGATGGTCTGGTACTGGTTCCTGCGCGGCCGGCTCAGCGAGGCCCGGCGCTCCCTGACCCGGGCTCTGGAGGTGGCGGGCGCCCTCGACCCCCGCGCCGACGCCGACCGCGCCCAGGCGGTGGCGTGGCGCACCGGGACGAGCCTGCTGTCCGGCGACCCGGACGGGCTCGCGGGACACAGCCGCTCCGCGCTCGCCCTGTACGAGGACATCCGCGACCCGCGGGAACGGATCAGAGCCGGCTGGTTCCTGGGCTTCGCCGTCACCCGGTTCGGCGATCAGGCCGTCGGCGAGGAACTCCTGGACCGCGTACTCGCCGAGTCCCGGGCGCTGGGGGACCGGTGGGGGATCGCCGCGGGGCTGGGCACGCGCGGCATGCAGACGTACGTGTGCGGGGATCTCGGCTCGTCACGCCGGGACGGCGAGGAGAGCCTCGCGCTGTTCCGCGAGGCCGGCGACCGGTGGGGACAGCTCCAGGCGATGGCGGTGCTGGGGCGGGTCGCCGAGATCGAGGGCGACTACGCGGAGGCGGGCCGGCTGCACCGCGAGGGGCTGCGCATCGCCGAGGAACTGGGCCTGTGGACGGACGCCTCCATGCGCCTGTCCGAACTGGGCCGGATGGCGCTGCTGAGCGGGGACCACACCCGGGCCGACGACCTGCACGAGCGCGGCCGGCGCCTGGCCGTCGAGCAGGGTGACCGGCCGGCCGAGGAGTTCGCCGAGATCGGCCTGGCCCTGAGCGCGCGCAGGCAGGGCAGGCTCGACGACGCCGAGGCGTACCTGAGCCGCTGGCTGGAGTGGAACCGGCAGTTCGACGCGGCGAACGGCGCCGCCCTGATCCTGGCCGAACTCGGCTTCGTCGCCGAGCTGCGCGGCGACGTCGGGGCGGCGCTCGCCCGGCACCGGGAAGGGCTGGCGGCGGCCCGCGCCACCGGCGATCCGCGCGCGGTGGCCCTGGCCTGGGAGGGACTCGCCGGCGCCCGGGCCCTCGCCGGGCGGCACGAGCACGCCGCCGTCCTGCTCGGCGCGGCGGCCGCGGCGCGCGCGTCGGTCGGAGCGCCGCTGCCGCACGGCGAGCGGGGCGACGTGGACCGCATCGAGTCCGCGGTACGGGCCGCTCTGGGCGACGCCGCGTTCTCGGCGGCGTACGAACGCGGAGGGACGCTCGACGGGAACGCCCCCGAGCTCTCCTAGCGGTCCGGGGCAGCCCCGTCCGGCCGGCCGCGGCGCCGGTCCCCGGCCGAGGACATCGGCGTACGCCCCGGTGCCGGCCTCGACGCGGGAACGGCCCCGACGTGGGGTCGGCCCCGCTCCCGGCGGCGGGTACCGGGGGCGCTGCCGGGCCGGCCGAACACAGGGGAAACCGCACCGGTTTGGAGGTTCGTTCCGGGGAAACACGATGAGCGAACCGACAGCGAGGAGAAATTCTGCCATGGGCATCATCGCTTGGATAGTTATCGGTCTGCTCGCGGGAGCAATTGCCAAGGCGCTCATGCCGGGCAAGGACCCGGGCGGAATCATCATCACCATGCTCATCGGTATCGCCGGAGGCCTGCTCGGTGGCTTCCTGGGCAAGGTGATCTTCGGGGTCGACTCGATCGACGGTTTCTTCGATCTGTCCACCTGGATCGCGGCCATCGTCGGGTCCGTCATCCTCCTTGCGCTGTACCGGCTGTTCACCGGCCGCAGCCACGGGCGCGGACACCGGGGCGGGCACGTGCACGCCTGACCCTCATGCTCCATAACTGAAGAACGCGAGCGCCCCCGCGATCAGCGGGGGCTTCTCGTGCGTCCGGGAATCCGTGAACACCCGGGGAATTCCGCTCACGGAATCGGACGGGCCGCCGGCAGAAGACCGGGACCGGGGGCCGGGACGTCCGGGTATTCACGCATCCGCGGCTCCGGCGGAAAAGCGGCCGGCGAACGAATATCCCGTGCCCGGCCCGGGAACCCGGCCTGCCCGTCGGCCTCACCCGGGCGGCCGCGCGGCCCGGGCACCGCGCTCGGCCGCCACGGGCGGGCGCGGCGAGTCGTTCGCGCACCGTGTCGCAGTTGGGCCGAACGGGTGACATGGCGTAAGAATTGGCTGGTGCATGCAGTAATGGCGAGTCGAAGCGGGGGGAGCCGGTGAACAGTCACGACGTCACCGATGAACAGTGGGAAGGGCTCGCCCAGGTCGTTCCGTTGCGCGGGCGCGACGCCTGGCCGTCGGCGGTCGACCACCGCTCCCTGCCGGACGCCGAGACGGAGACCCGTCGCCGTTTCGTCGTCCTCCGGGTCAATGTGTTCGCCGACGCCCGTGAGGTCGCCGAGACCCTGATGGCGGGGATCCCGGTGCTGCTGGACCTCACCGGGGCGGAGACCGAGGTCGCCAAGCGCGTCCTGGACTTCTCCACGGGCGTCGTCTTCGGCCTGGCGAGCGGGATGCACCGCGTCGACCGCAACGTGTTCCTGCTGACCCCGGCCGGGACCGAGGTCACCGGGCTGATGGAGGGCGCGGCGGTCTCCGGGCCGTGACCGGTCCCCCGATCGTGGGAAGGACCCGGGGCAAAACGGTTCGCCCGACGGGGCCCGCCCTACGGTCCGGGTATGACCGTGTCCTCCGTGCCGGCCGACCCCTCCCCGCCCCCCGCGACCGGGGGCGGGGAGGGCCGCCCGGACCGGCCGTGCGTCACCGAACTGCGGCTGTCCGCCTTCGCCGGGCACCGGCGCGCCGGATTCGCGCTGGCGCCCCTGACCCTCTTCGCCGGGCCCAGCGGCTGCGGCAAGTCCGGCGCGCTGCGGGCCTACGAGGCCCTCGCCCGGCTCGGCGGCGGCGCCGGACTGGACGAGGCGTTCCCCGACCCGGCCGCCTGCGTGCCCGAGCGGGCCCGGCCCGACGCCCAGCGCCGCCGCGGCTTCCGCATCGGCTGCACCGCCGACGGCCCCGCGGGGCGGGTCCGGCTCGACGTCGCCGTCCAGGCCGAGCCCGAGCTGCGCATCGTGGGGGAGCGGCTGACGTCCGGGGGGCTGGTCCTGCTGGAGACCGCCCTGCGCGACCCCTCGCGCCGGAGCGTGCAGGCCGCCTGGCACACGGCCGGGTCGTCGCCGGTGACCCGCGCCCCGCTGCCGGACGACCGGCTCGGCACCGCGCTGCTGCCGCTGCGGGTGGCGGGCAGGACGGACGGGCAGCGCCGCGTGCTCGCCGCGGCCGAGCAGATGGTGGTCGCCCTGCGTTCCGTCTTCGCCTGCGACCCGCGGCCCGGCCGGATGCGGGACCCGGTTCCGGCCGGCTCCGGGCGGCTGCTCGGTGGCTGCGACAACCTCGCCGACGTGCTGTCGCGCACCCGCGTCGAGTGCGGGCGGCGGCACGCGCAGCTCGTCGCCGCGGTGCGCGCCGGATGCGCCGGTCCCGTCGCGGACGTGCTCGCCGAGCCGCTGCCCGGCGGCGCCGTCCGCGCGCTGCTCGACCGGGGCGACGGGGTGCGCACCGACTTCCGGCGGCTGGGCTACGGCGAGCTGCGCTACGTCGCGCTGGCCCTGGTGCTGCTCACCGGCCCCGGGGTGCTGGAGGTGGACCCGGCCGGCGAGGTGCCCGCCGCCCTGCAGACCCTGACCGTCCTCGCCGACGGCTTCGACCGGGGCCTGGACCCGCGGCAGCGGGCCCAGCTGCTGCGGCTGGCGGCCCGGATGTGCGGACGCGGGCACATCCGCCTGGTCGGCGCGGTGAGCGACGCCTCGTGGGCGGCCGGGACGGACGGGGTCACGGTGGTACACCTGGAACCGTGACCGAACCCCTGGACGTGACGCGGCTGCAGCGCAGACTCGCCGAGTTCGCCGCCGCCCGGAACTGGCAGCCGTACCACACCCCGAAGAACCTCGTCGCCGCGCTCAGCGTGGAGGCCTCCGAACTCGTCGAGATCTTCCAGTGGCTGACGCCCGAGGAGTCGGCGCGCGTCATGGACGACCCCGGCACCGCGCACCGCGTCACCGACGAGGTCGCCGACGTCCTCGCCTATCTGCTCCAGCTGTGCGAGGTGCTCGGCATCGATCCCCTGGCCGCGCTCGACGCCAAGATCGACCGCAACGAGCGGAGGTTCCCGGTGGCGGGCGAACCCGGGGCGTAGGGGGAGCGGACGCGCGGGACGGCGGCGCGTGACGCACCGGGGGACAGCCGCCGAACACGAGGGAACCATCGAGTCCGTTACTACTCTCCGTAATCAAAATGAGGTCCGCTATCGATTTGTTGTCCAGAGATTTCCGTCTTCCTCTAGCTTTTCGCCCCGCTCGCCCTCACTCTGGGTAGTGAGTGACGGGGTTCGGGCGGGACGTGCGCGCGGAGCACGTCGGAGCGGACGGGGACAGCGGATGGACGCGGTGCGGCTCATCGTGACGAGCAGACGTGCCCTGGCCGCGAGCGGTGACGTGCCCCACACCCTGGCGGAGGTGTGGCAGGCGCAGGCCCTCGCGCAGGCGATAGGCAGCCGCCTCGCGGTGTCGGGCCCGCCCGAACTGCGCGGCGAGGCGATCGGGTTGACGGAGCTGGCGGGCCGGGGATGCGGGGTGCTGGAGCGGCCGGAGCTCGCCCCCGGTGAGCTGCGCGCCGCCCAGCTCACCGAACTGGGCGACGCCCAGCAGGCCCTGGCCCGGCTCGACGGCCTCCTCGGCGAGATCGGCATCGCCCTCGTGGCCCTGGCCAGCGCCGCGGACGACGAGGGCACGTACTGGCAGTGCGTGGAGGCCATCGACGCGGCGGACGAGTCGAGGGACCGCGTCCTGCAGATGCTGCGGAGACTGGCGGACCGGGAGGAGGTGCCGGCGCAGCGGGAGGCGGGCTGATCCCGCACGTCCGGCGCCCGGCGGGCGTCTCCTCCCGCCGGGGCGCCCGCCGCGGGCCGCCCGGCCGGTCCGGAGGGGCCGCAGGGGAGGACCGGCGTCGTCCGCCCGCGCGGGAGAGTGCAGGATGGAGGCATGGATCTTCGCATCTTCACCGAGCCCCAGCAGGGCGCCACCTACGACACCTTGCTCACCGTGGCGAAGGCCACCGAGGACCTCGGCTTCGACGCCTTCTTCCGCTCCGACCACTACCTGAAGATGGGCTCCGTGGACGGCCTCCCCGGCCCCACCGACGCCTGGATCACCCTCGCCGGCCTGGCCCGTGAGACCAAGCGCATCCGCCTCGGCACGCTGATGACCGCCGGCACCTTCCGCCTTCCCGGCGTGCTCGCCATCCAGGTCGCCCAGGTCGACCAGATGTCCGGCGGCCGCGTCGAACTGGGCCTGGGCGCGGGCTGGTTCGAGGAGGAGCACAAGGCGTACGGCATCCCGTTCCCGAAGGAGAAGTTCGCCCGCCT
Organism: Streptomyces glaucus; assembly: GCF_039533365.1. Lineage (NCBI taxonomy): Bacteria > Bacillati > Actinomycetota > Actinomycetes > Kitasatosporales > Streptomycetaceae > Streptomyces > Streptomyces glaucus. The sequence continues at coordinate 203,826 of NZ_BAAATK010000005.1, read as the reverse complement.
CGAGGAGCAGCTGGAGATCGTCACGGGCCTGTGGGCGACCGAGGTCGGCAAGACCTTCGACTTCCACGGCACGTACTACGACCTCACGGACTCGCCCGCGCTGCCCAAGCCCGCGCAGGAGAAGATCCCCGTGCTCATCGGCGGTCACGGCGCGACCCGGACGCCGCGCCTCGCGGCCCGGTACGCCGACGAGTTCAACATCCCGTTCGCCTCGATCGAGGACAGCGAGCGCCAGTTCGGCCGGGTGCGGGCCGCCGCCGAGGAGGCGGGCCGGGCCGCCGACGCCCTGACCTACTCCAACGCCCTCGTCGCCTGCGTCGGCCGGGACGACGCCGAGGTCGCCCGCCGTGCCGCCGCGATCGGCCGCGAGGTGGACGAGCTCAAGCTCAACGGCCTGGCCGGCTCCCCGGCCGAGGTCGTCGACAAGATCGGCCGCTACCAGGAGATCGGCTCCCAGCGCATCTACCTCCAGATCCTGGACCTGTCCGACCTGGACCACCTGGAACTGATCTCCTCCCAGGTCCAGTCCCAGCTGTCGTGACCGTGCCGCCGCGGTGACGGACGGCCCGCGCCCCCGGTCCCCCGCGGGACCGGGGGCGCGGTCGTTCCCGGGCCGCCGCGGGGAGCCGGTCCCGCCTCGGAAAATGCCCGGCCGGGCCCGGTACGTTGTCCTCGTGCCCCATCCCCCTGTCGCACGTATGCGCGGGGAGAACACCTTAAAAGGTGATTCGTCATGTTCCTGGCGATCAGTACCACCGGGATCCCCGAAAGCCCGGCGACCGACCTCGGCTTCCTGCTGCACAAGCACCCCGACAAGGCGCAGGCGTTCCCCACCTCCTGCGGCACGGCCCACGTCCTCTGCCCCGAGGCGGACGCCGGGCGCTGCACGGCGGCGCTGCTGCTGGAGGTGGACGCGGCGGCACTGGTCCGGCGCGGCCGGGGCACGGCTGGAGATGACCGGCCGCGGCGGTGAGGGCATGGTCGTCGAGCCGGCCGGCGCGCTGGTCCGCGACGCCCAGGGCCGCCTGGTGCAGCCCGGCGTCGAGTGCCGGGGCCGCGAGTACCTGCGGATCGTCTACGGTCCCGAGTACCCGCGCCCGGACCGCCCGGCCCGGCTGCGCACCCGGTCCCCGCGGCACAAGCGGTCGCTGGCGATCCGCGAGTACGCCCTCGGCCTGGAGGCCCGGGACCGGCCGGCGGAGGGCGAGCCGCTGCGGCGGGTGCACGAGGCGGTCTTCGGCGTGCCGGCGCTGGAGTCGGAGCCGGTGGACCCGCGGCTCCAGGGTGCTTCCGGTACCCCGGCGGGCGGCGGACGCCGGACGTCGCGTTCCGGCGCGCCGCCGCGCGCACGGCGGTGTCAGGTGACCAGGCCGTGGCGGTAGGCGTAGACGACGGCCTGGACGCGGTCCCGGAGCTGCAGCTTGGCGAGGATGCGGGAGACGAAGGTCTTGACGGTCTCCTGGCTGATGACGAGGGCCGCGGCGATCTCGCTGTTGGACAGGCCGTCCGCGATGAGGCGGAGGACCTCCAGTTCGCGGGGGGTGAGCGGGAGGTGGCGGGAGGCGTCCCCGGTGGGGCGGATGCGTGCGGCGTAGTGGCCGACGAGCCGGCGTGTCACGTCGGGGTCGAGGAGGGCCGCGCCGGTGGCCACGGTCCGGATGCCGTGGAGCAGCCGGTCCGGGGGCGCGTCCTTGAGGAGGAAGCCGCTGGCGCCGGCGCGCAGTGCCTCGTAGACGTATTCGTCCAGGTTGAACGTGGTCACCACGAGGACCTTGACGGGGTGGGGCACGCCGGCGCCGGCCAGCAGGCGGGTGGCCTCCAGGCCGTCGAGGACCGGCATGCGGATGTCCATCACGACGACGTCGGGCCGCACCTTCCGGGCGAGTTCGACTCCGGTCCGTCCGTCTCCGCACGCGCCCGCCACCTCCATGTCGGGCTGGGCGTCGATGATGGTGACCAGGCCGGTGCGGACCAGCACCTGGTCGTCGCAGACCAGGACCCGGACGGGTGCGCTCACGAGGCGCCGCCGACGGGGATGCGCGCCCGTACGGTGAAGCCGCCGTCCGGGCCGGCGCCGGCGCTGAAGTCGCCGCCCAGGACGTCGACGCGTTCGCGCAGGCCGGCCAGGCCCCGCCCGCCGCCGCCGGCGGCGGTGCGTGAGCCGGCGCCGTCCGTGCTGACCTCCACGGTGATCTCCCTCTCGCCGTGCCGTACCTCGACGGAAGTCCGGCTGCCGTGAGCGTACTTGAGGGCGTTGGTGAGGGCCTCCTGCACCACCCGGTAGGCGACGAGGTCGGCGCTGCCGGCCGATGCCGGCGGCGTGCCCCGTTCGGTGAAGTCCACCGGCTGCCCGGCCCGGCGGGTCTGCTCGACGAGGGTGAGGACCCTGCCGACGGCCGGTGTCCTGAGCTCCTTGGCCTCCGCCGTGCCGGTGCCGTGGTCGTGATCGGTGCCGGTGCCGGTGCCGGTGCCGGGGTCGGGGTCGTGATCGGGGTCGAGCAGGTCGAGCAGGTGGCGCAGGTCGGTGAGGGCGCGGCGGCCGGTGTCGCTGACGGCGGTCAGGGACTGCTCGAGCCGCTCGGGTGCGGCGGTCAGGTAGCGGGCGGCTTCGGCCTGTACGACCATCGCGGTCACGTGATGGGTCACCACGTCGTGCAGTTCGCGGGCGATCCGGGCGCGTTCGGCGGTACGGGCCCGCGCCGCGGCGCGCTCGCGGCGTCCGGCCTCCGCGAGACGGGTGGACCGCAGCCACGCCCCGGCCCCCCAGGCCAGGGCCGGCACCAGGTAGAACGTCACGAACTCCGCCGGCGTCTCGCCGCCCGAACCGAGCCGGGAGAGCGCGACCGCCAGCGGCACGTACGCCAGGGAGAGAAGGACCACGGTGGTGCGCCGGCGCCGTTCCAGACGGGATCCCGCACTGATCAGCGCGACGGGCAGCGCGGTGCCGGCGGCCGAGTGATACCCGCGCAGCTGGTCGAGGGCGAAGCCGCACGTCACCAGGGCGAGACAGACGAGCGGCCACCGACGGCGCACCACCAGCGGCAGGCTCTCGAGCGCGAGGGCCGCGACGGCGAGCGCGTCGAAGGGGCGGGTCGGCAGGTCCCCGAGCTGTGTCCCCTGGCCGCGCAGTCCCGGCAGGAACGACGCGACCAGGAACAGCATCCCGAGCGGAAGGTCGCGGACGGTGACGTCGAGCCGGCGCCACACCCGGCCGGCCCGCTGAAGGCTCATCACCGGCCGAGTGTAGCCAGGGCGTCGGCGCGCCGGGCGCGCTGCCGGGGAACGACGGTGCCGCGCCGGCGGGCCAGCCACAGGAAGGCGACCGTCAGCAGCGCACCGGACAGCATCGAGTACACGCTGGCCTCCGGGCCGAACTCGCCGCCCGTGATCAGCTCGGGGCCCGACGTCGAGGCGTCCAGCAGCCCGTGCGTGGCGCCGCTGCCCGAGACCTCGGTGCCGAAGATGCCGGCCTCCGCGAAGTTCCAGCCGAAGTGCAGGCCGATCGGCAGCCACAGGGAGCGGGTGGCGGCGTACGCGGCGGCGAGCATGCCGCCGGCCTCGACCGCGATGGCGACGGCGCCCAGCACGGTGGCGTTCTCGTTGAGCAGATGGGCCGCGCCGAACAGAGCACCGGACAGGGCCAGCGCGATGTACGTGCCCAGCCCTCGCTCCACGAGCCGGAAGAGCAGGCCGCGGAACATCAGTTCCTCCGTGACGGCGGCGCCGGCCATGAAGCCGACCAGCCCGATCGCCCCCGTCGGCGAGCCGAAGCCGTGGACCTCGTAGCCCCCGAGGAAGGAGATGTTCGCGATGACGCACCCGAACATCGCGACACCGATGGCCGTGCCCCGGAGGAGCGACCTCCGCGCTCCCTCCCGGGCCAGCTCCGTGACCGGGCGCCGCTCGGTGCGCCCCACGACCCACCGGTAGACGAACACCGAGAGCACGGCCGTCAGGCCGCCCAGGAGGAGCGAGAGCCACGGGTCGTCCTGCACCGCGGTGATGCTCCGGCCACCGACCGCACCGACCGCGACCACGGCCAGGACCTGCCACACCAGTTTCACGACGACTCCTTCTCCGGTTCCGTTTCCGGCCCCTCGCCCGGCCCGCGGCCGGGGCGCCGCGGGTGAACCGAACGCTAGGGAAACGGCGACCGGGAATCGTCACCTCACAGTGGACACCTGCACGTAGCTCTCACGGGGGACGGGCCCGCCCGGCTCCGGAACGGGACGGTCCGGTCGGGCGGTGGTGCGGCGGTCGCGGCAGGGGGCCGCGGTCATCGCGGGCATGTCCGGGGGCCGGCCGCCGGGTCAGAAGCGGTCGGAGCGTTTCCGCGGAGGGTCCGCTCCCGCCGCGACGAGGAGTGCGGCGGTCTCGGGACGAGGGCCGTCGTCCGCCCATTCCAGGGGGGACCAGCCCGTTCCGTGATCCTCACGGAGGTTCGGGTCGGCACCGTGCGCCAGCAGCACGCGCACCGTCTCGGTGTGTCCCCAGCAGGCGGCCGCGCACAGCGGCGTGCCCTCGGAACCGACTCCTCCGCTCTCGGTGTCGGGAAAGGCACCGGCTTCCAGGAGCAGGCGTGCCACCTCGGTTTCCCCCTGCACGGACGCCAGATACAAGGGGGTGACGCCCTCGCCGTCCCTTCGCTCCGGGTCCGCTCCGGCGCGCAGGAGTGCCTTGACGCGGGCGACGTCGCCGGTCAGCGCCGCTTCGTGGAGACGGCGGGAGAGCTTCTTGCGCCGCCGCTGCTTCATGGCGGGAGGGTAGCGAGGGCGTGTGCGGCGGAGCCAGTCGTATTCGCGCGTCGGCGACGGCGGTCGGCACGGCGCCCACCGGGCCGGACCGCCCTCCCGGCGGCCGTGCCGCGCGCCACCGGGCCGGACCCCTCCCGGCGGCCGGGCCCGCCCGCTCCGGACGGTCCCGCGCGAGCAAGGGATGAAACGCGTCCCGGTGGTCAGGATGGAGACATGGGATTCCATGTCGACTCCGAAGTCGGGCGGCTGCGCCGTGTCATCCTCCACCGGCCGGATCTGGAGCTCAAAAGGCTCACCCCCAGCAACAAGGACGCCCTCCTCTTCGACGACGTGCTGTGGGTGCGGCGGGCGCGCGCCGAGCACGACGGGTTCGCCGACGTCCTGCGCGACCGCGGCGTCGCCGTCCACCTCTTCGGCGACCTGCTCACCGAGACCCTGGAGCTCCCCGAGGCCAGGGCCCTGGTGCTGGACCGGGTCTTCGACGAGAAGGAGTACGGCCCCCTGGCCACCGACCACCTCCGCGCCGCCTTCGACGCCCTGCCCGCCCGGGAACTGGCCGAGGCGCTGGTCGGTGGCATGACCAAGCGGGAGTTCCTGGACGCGCACCCGGAGCCGACCTCCGTGCGCTTCCACGTCATGGAGCTGGACGACTTCCTGCTCGGCCCGCTGCCGAACCACCTGTTCACCCGCGACACCTCCGCCTGGATCTACGACGGGGTCGCCATCAACGCCATGCGCTGGCCCGCCCGGCAGCGCGAGACCGTGCACTTCGAGGCGATCTACCGGTACCACCCGCTGTTCCACGGCGAGCCGTTCCACGTCTGGTCCCAGGGGCAGGCCGACTACCCGTCGACCATCGAGGGCGGGGACGTGCTCGTCATCGGCAACGGGGCGGTCCTGATCGGCATGAGCGAGCGGACCACGCCCCAGGCGGTGGAGATGCTCGCGCACAAGCTGTTCGCGGCCGGCTCCGCCGAGACGATCGTGGCCCTCGACATGCCCAAGCGGCGCGCGTTCATGCACCTGGACACGGTGATGACGATGGTCGACGGCGACACCTTCACCCAGTACGCGGGCCTGGGCATGCTCCGCTCGTACACCATCGAGCCGGGCGACGGCGAGAAGGAGCTGAAGGTCACCGACCATCCGCCGGAGCACATGCACCGCGCGATCGCCGCCGCGCTCGGACTGAGCGAGATCCGCGTGCTGACCGCCACCCAGGACGTGCACGCGGCCGAGCGGGAGCAGTGGGACGACGGCTGCAACGTCCTCGCCGTCGAGCCGGGCGTCGTCGTCGCCTACGAGCGCAACGCCACCACCAACACGCACCTGCGCAAGCAGGGCATCGAGGTGATCGAGATACCCGGCAGCGAGCTGGGCCGGGGCAGGGGCGGGCCGCGCTGCATGAGCTGCCCCGTCGAGCGGGACCCCGTACGGGGGCGGGCGGCATGAGGGGGCGGGCGGCAGCGGGGGAAGGCGGCAGCGGGGAGAGGGGCACGGGGGCAGACGGCGGGGGAGAGGGAGGTGCGGACCCGGGCAGCGCGGGGGCGGGAGGCGCGGATCCGGGCAGCGCGGATCCGGGCAGCGCGGGGGCGGGTCGTATATAAATTCTGGATCTCGTATAGAATTCCAAAAGTCCTCTGTACCTGCACCTCTGGAGCGCCCCATGGCGACAGTCCCGACCGCCCTCGCCGGCCGCCACTTCCTCAAGGAGCTCGACTTCACCGAGCGGGAGTTCCTCGGTCTGGTCGAGCTGGCCGCCGAGCTGAAGGCCGCCAAGAAGGCCGGGACCGAGACCCGGTACCTGCGGGGGAAGAACATCGCGCTGATCTTCGAGAAGACCTCCACGCGCACCCGCTGCGCCTTCGAGGTCGCCGCCGCCGACCAGGGCGCCTCGACGACCTACCTCGACCCGTCCGGGTCGCAGATCGGCCACAAGGAGTCCGTGAAGGACACCGCGCGCGTGCTCGGCCGGATGTACGACGCGATCGAGTACCGCGGGGACAGCCAGGCCAAGGTGGAGGAGCTGGCGGCGCACGCGGGCGTGCCCGTCTACAACGGCCTGACCGACGACTGGCACCCCACCCAGATGCTCGCCGACGTGCTCACCATGACCGAGCACTGCGCCAAGCCGCTGACGGAGACCGCGTTCGCCTACCTCGGCGACGCCCGCTTCAACATGGGCAACTCCTACCTCGTCACCGCGGCCCTGCTCGGCATGGACGTGCGGATCGTCGCCCCGAAGACCTACTGGCCCGCCCAGGAGGTCGTCGACCGGGCCCGTGAGCTCGCCGGGTCCAGCGGCGCCCGCATCACGCTCACCGAGTCCCTCCAGGAGGGCGTGCGCGGCGCCGACTTCGTCGCCACCGACGTCTGGGTCTCCATGGGGGAGCCCAAGGAGGTCTGGGAGGAGCGGATCGCCGCCCTCGCCCCGTACGCGGTGACCATGGACGTGCTGCGCGCCACCGGCAACCCGGACGTGAAGTTCCTGCACTGCCTGCCCGCCTTCCACGACCTCGGCACCAAGGTCGGCCGGGAGATCCACGAGGCGCACGGCCTGACGTACCTGGAGGTGTCGGACGAGGTGTTCGAGTCGGCGCACTCGGTCGTCTTCGACGAGGCGGAGAACCGTCTGCACACCATCAAGGCGGTCCTCGTCGCCACGCTCGCCTGACCGGCGCCCGCCCGACCGGCGCCCCAGCAAGGCCCTCAGCGGGGCTTGTCCTGTCCGGCGGCCCGGAGCCACCCCTTCCGTGGCCGCCACGCGGCGGATCCGCCGCATCCCGTACCACCAGAAACGAGCACCACCCCCATGCCCGCCTCCCGTATCAAGTCCCCCGCCCTCCTCGTGGCGGAGTCGGGCGCCGACCGTGCGGGCCACGGTCTGAAGCGCACGATGGGGCTGTTCCACCTCGTCTGCTTCGGCGTCGGCGCGATCGTCGGCACCGGCATCTTCGTCGGCCTGTCCGACTCGGTCGCCCAGGCCGGCCCGGCCGTCGTCGTCTCCTTCGTGCTGGCCGCGATCACCTGCGTCCTCACCGCGTTCGCCTTCGCCGAGCTGGGCGGCGCCATCCCGGTCTCCGGGTCCTCGTACTCCTTCGCCTACGCCGGGCTGGGCGAGACCACGGCCTTCCTGGTCGGCTGGTGCCTGCTCCTCGAGTACGGCGTGTCGGTGTCCGCGGTCGCGGTCGGCTGGAGCCAGTACGTCAACGAGCTGCTGGACAGCCTCCTCGGCGTCCGGATCCCGGCCGCGCTGTCCGCCGGTCCCGGCGAGGGCGGGGCGGTCAACCTCCCGGCGGTGCTGGTCATCGCCATGGCCGCCGTCCTGCTGGTGCGCGGGGTGCGCGAGAGCGCCCGCGCCACGGCCGCGATGGCCGTCCTCAAGCTCGCCGTCCTCGTCGCCTTCTGCGCGATCGGCTTCACCGCCTTCCGGGCCGGCCACCTCACCCCGTTCTCCCCGGCCGGGCTCGGCGGCATCGGCGCGGGCACCACGGCCGCGTTCTTCTCGTACATCGGCTTCGACGCGATCACCACGGCCGGCGAGGAGGCGCGGAACCCGCGCCGGGACGTCCCCGTCGCGATCCTGGTCTGCATCGGCCTGATCACGTTGCTGTACTGCGCGGTCGCCCTGGCCGCGATCGGCGCGATCGGCGGCGACGAGGTCGGCGGGCGGCCCGCCGCGCTGTCGTACGTCGTCAACGAGGTCACCGGCTCCGCCATCGGCGGCGGCGTCGTCGCGTTCGGCGCGGTCGTCGCCATCGCCTCGGTGGTGCTCGCCGTGATGTACGGCCAGACCCGCATCCTGCTGTCGATGTCCCGGGACGGCCTGGTGCCCCCCGTGTTCGAGAAGGTGTCCCCGCGGACCGCGACGCCCGTCGCCGGCACCCTGATCGTCGCCGTCGTCTTCGCGCTCCCGGCGGCCTTCGCCCCGCTGGACGCGGTGGTCGACCTGTGCACCATCGGCACGCTCGCCACCATGGCCGCCGTCAACGTCGCCGTGCTCGCGCTGCGCCGCCGCGAACCGGGTCTGGCCCGCACCTTCCGGGTGCCGCTGTCCCCGGTGACCCCGCTGCTCGGCGTCGCCTGCTGCCTGTACCTGATGTACGAGACGGGCCCGGACACCTGGCTCCAGTTCGCCGTGTTCCTGGCGGCCGGACTCGGCGTGTACCTCCTCTACGGGCGCCGCGCCTCGCGCCTGGCGGCGGTCACGGCGACGGACGCCGCGGAGCCGGTACGACAGGCAGTCTGAACCACACCGCCTTGCCGGAGCCGGCGGGGCGGTGTCCGCAGGACGAGCTCAGGGCGCGGATCAGCAGCAGACCGCGCCCGTGCTCCTGCCAGGGGTCCGGCTCGCCGCCGGCCGGCCGGACGAGGTCGCCGGGCGGCGCCGGGTCCGAGTCGTGCACCTCGACCTGGCAGCAGGTCGGCAGCAGTTCCACCACCAGCTCGATCGGCCCGGCGGTGTGCTCCACGGCGTTGGCGACCAGCTCCGCCGTGAGCAGTTCCGCGGTGTCGCTGTCGGCCCCGTGCTCCAGCTCGGCCAGCGCCGTACGGACCAGCGTACGGGCCACGGGCACCGCCGCGGCGGTGTGCGGCAGCGGGACGCGCCAGGAGGCGGGCGAAAGGGACGGCATGGAGCGTCTCCACGAGGGGCGGTGGCCGGGCGACGGGCGGGCCGGGGAGTGTTCGTGCAAGGCGAGTCCGTTCAGGGAGCAGGAAGTCCTGCTGTCGACTCGGTGAATGGTACGGCGCTGTCCGGCGGAGCCGTCCGACGGGCACCGCGCGGGCGGGCGAGGCGGTCCTGCCCGCGCCCGGCGGCCCGGTGGGCCGGACGGCGGCTCCCCGGGCCCCTGCCGCGGCGGTCGTGCGCGCCCGTCCCTCCTCCCGCCCCGCCCGCGGCCCGGCGGCCGGCGGGGAGCCGAGGGCCGTGCCGGTGACCCGCGGCGTGCGCGAGGTCACGTCCGTGCGGCTACGGCTCCAGGCCGGCGAAGGCGGCGCCCGCGTCCCGCAGCCGCTCGTGCAGCGCCCGGAACACGGCGGCCGAGCGGACGCCCGGCCAGTCGGCGGGCAGCAGCCGCGCGGGCAGGCCCGGATCGGTGTAGGGGAGGCGGCGCCAGGAGTCCAGGGCGAGCAGATAGTCGCGGTAGGCGTCCTCGGGCGGCGTGTCGGCGCGGCGCTCCCAGGCGCGCAGCACGTGCGCGTGCCGGTCGAGGAACGCCTCGTGCTCCTTGGCGATCGCGGCCAGGTCCCACCAGCGGGCCACCGCCTCGGCGGTCGGCGCGAAGCCGAGGTGCTCGCCGCGGAAGAAGTCCACGTACCCGTCGAGCCGCAGCCGCCGGAGGGTGTGCCGGGTCTCCTCGTACAGCCGGGCCGGGGCGATCCACACGCCCGGGGCGGCGGTGCCGAAGCCCAGCCCGGCCAGCCGCGAACGCAGTACGTGCCGCTTCTGCCGCTCCGACTCCGGCACGGAGAACACCGCCAGCACCCAGCCCTCGTCCCGCGGCGGCACCTCGGCGTGGACGCGCCGGTCGCCGTCGTCGAGCAGCCGGCGGGCGTCCGGCGACAGCTCGTACCCGGCCGCGCCCCCGGCCGTACGGGCCGGCACGAGCAGCCCGCGCCGCTTGAGCCGGGACACCGACGAGCGGACGGAGGGGGCGTCCACGCCGACCGCGGCCAGCAGCCGGATCAGCTCGGCGACGGGCACGGGGCCGGGCAGGTGGCGGCCGTACGCGCCGTAGAGCGTGACGATCAAAGACCGTGGTGCATGCTGGTCGGACACGTTGATCATTCTAGATCTTCGGCATCGTCGCTGGTCACCCCAGGTTTCACGGGCCGCCGCCCGGCCCGCGGCCGTCCGGCGGCGGCCGCCGGGACCGTGCGCCCGCCCGCGGGAGGTGGCCGGGCGGCACGCCGGACGGGGGAGCCGGAGGGGCGGCACGCCGGAGGCAGGACCGTCCGCGGGGCACGCCTGCGGATGACGCGCCACCGAAGGGGTGACGATCACGGCCCGGGCAAGGTCCGCCCGGTACCAGTGGACATCCCCGGAAAGCCCGTCCACAGGAGGTTCCCCATGTCCTTCCGCCGCGTCCTCACCGCCGTCGCCGCCGGCGCCGCCGTGCTCCTGCTGACCGCGCCCGCCGCGCCCGCGCACGCGGCCCCGGACGAGTCCGTGACCGTCGACCCGACGGGCCGCATCGCCGCGGACGGCACGGTCACCCTCTCCGGCACCTACCGCTGCGTCACCGCCGGCACCCCGGTGTTCGTCGGCAGCTCCGTGACCCAGCCCACCACGCTCCGCTACGGCATCGGCGGCACCCGCGCCGTGTGCGACGGCAAGGAGCACCGCTGGGTCAACACCGCCCGGGTCGCGGGACGGGCCCTCGTGGCCGGGCCCGCCCGCGCCGAGGCCACCCTGCTGGAACTGCGCACCCTCGGCATCCTGCCCGTGCCCCGCGTCCACGCCGGCCAGGCCCGGACGGTGACCCTGGTCGCCGCGTGACCCGTCCGCGAGCGCGGACCGCCCGCGAGGCCGCCGGCCGGAAGGCGCCTTCGCGGGCCCTCAGCCGGGCCGCGGGGGCCGCTCCAGCCGCCGGGGCAGGGCGGTACGGCCGACCGTCGTCGCCAGCTTCCGCAGCCGGCGCCAGTCCAGGGGCGGCCGGGGCGGCTGCACGCCGGGGCGGCGGCGGGGGACGCGGACCCGCAGGGCGCGCGGCGCGATACGGCAGCGCACCGGCGTGGGCAGGGTGAAGGCCTCGCCGTCGATGCCGACCTCGATCTCCGGCCGGTCGGCCTCGACGACCACCTCGCGGGCGGTGAGGACGGTGAGACTGCCCGCTTCCGGCGCCAGCAGCAGGGCGGCGGCCGCGGCCGCGCTGTCCACCCTGATCCCGAGGACGCCGAGCGCGGCGGAGTCCAGCCGCTCGCGCCGGGCGAACCCGAACGGGTCGCCCGTGCGGTAGGGGTTGTTGCTGACCAGCACGGCCTGCGGGTCGGTGAGCGTCGTCTCCCCCACGCGCACGGTCAGCCGGGGGCCCTGCTGGTGGGTGAGCAGGTCCGGCAGCAGCTCCAGGCTGGTGCCGAGCTTGTCGTCGCGGTAGGAGGGGTGCTGCACGATGGCCGCGTACGCCCCGAAGGACGCGTTGTTGACGAAGGGGTGGCCGTCGGCGAAGCCGAGGTCGACGCGGAGCTCGACGCCGTCGGTGAGCGCGTCCAGGCAGGCGGCGGGGTCGTCGCGGTCCAGGCCCAGGTCCATCGCGAAGTGGTTGCGGGTGCCGGCGCTGATCACCAGGAACGGCAGGCCGTGCTCGGCGGCCACGGCCGCGACCAGCGCCTGCGTGCCGTCACCGCCCGCGACCCCCAGCAGGTCCGCGCCGTCCGCGACGGCGGCCCGGGCCAGGGCGGTGACGTCCTGCCGCTCCTGCGCGTCGAGCAGCACGACGCGCGCCCCCAGCCGCTCGGCCTTCTCCCGCAGCTCGAACCGGGTCACCTTCCCCCCGCCCGACCGGGGGTTCATCAGGAGGAAGGGCCGCTTCGGCGGAGCCGCCCGGCGCTCCCGCACCCGCACCCGGTCGCCGCCGGTGCCCCGCAGGGCGTACCGGCCGCTCCAGACGGCGAGCGCCCACAGCGCCACCGACAGCGGCAGCGCCCAGGCGAGGGTGGCGGCGTACAGGGCGACGACGGCGGCCGGAACGGCCACCGCCAGCCCGGCCGCCGCCCAGCGCACCGGGCCGCGCAAGGTCAGCGCCCACCAGACGGCGGCCGTGGTGACGGGCAGCCCCGCGAAGCCGGCCACCAGGACCAGGACGCCGACCGCACCGCCGTACAGGAGGGGCACGAGCACCGCGAGCACGGCGGCGGCCAGCGCCCCCCTGGCCGCCCACCGCTGCCCCCGGTAGGCCCGCCTGCTGAGGTCCACGTCCCTGCCCTCCTCCGCTCGCCCCGCCTCCTGCGTACAGCTTGCCCGCGCGGGGGAGGGCGACGCCGGGGGAGTGCCGCGCGGGCCGGGAACGCTCCCGCGGCCCGAAGGCCCCGGAAGGGCCCCGGCGGCCCCGTGACCCGCCGCGACGGGCGGCCGCGCGGCACCGACCCGTGCGGACGGCCTTTCGACTGTTCCACGGTCGGCCCGCCGGCGCGGCCGACGCCGTCACCGGCGCCGCCGGGAACCCGCCGCGCGGAGCGGCCCGGCGAGAGCGTAAGGACCGTCACACCGCGTGGGTAAGGGTGAGGCGGCTCCCGCGGACGGTGAAGAATCGGCGGGGGAACGCGGAAGAGGAAAGCGGGGGGTCATGAGCGAGCACTTCGCCGTCGTCGTCCTGGGAGCCGGTCCCGGGGGATACACGGCAGCGGTCCGATGCGCCCAACTCGGGTTGAGCGTCGCGGTGGTGGAGGAGAAGTACTGGGGCGGCGTCTGCCTCAACGTGGGCTGCATTCCCTCCAAGGCGCTGCTGCGCAACGCGGAGCTGGCGCACATCGTGACGACGCAGGCGGACACGTTCGGCATCCGGGCCGAGGGAGCCGTCACCTTCGACTACGGCGCCGCGTACCGGCGCAGCCGCAAGGTCGCCGACGGGCGCGTGTCCGGCGTCCACTACCTGATGCGCAAGAACGGCATCACCGAGTACGACGGGCGGGGCACCTTCACCGACCGGAACACCCTGCGGGTGGACCTCGGCGACGGCCGCACCGAGACGCTCACCTTCGACCACTGCGTGATCGCCACGGGCGCCACCACGCGGCTGCTGCCCGGTACGGCGCTGAGCGACCGCGTCGTCACGTACGAGGAGCAGATCCTCGCCGAGGAGCTGCCGGAGAGCATCGTCATCGCGGGCGCCGGCGCCATCGGCGTCGAGTTCGCCTACGTGCTGCACAACTACGGCGTCGAGGTGACCCTGGTGGAGTTCGCCGACCGGATCCTCCCCCTGGAGGACGCCGACGTCTCCAGGGAACTCGCCAGGAACTACCGCAGGCTCGGCATCGAGGTGCTCACCTCCACCCGGGTGGAGGCCATCGACGACACCGACCCGGCGTCCCCCGTGCGTGTGACCGTCACCCGGGACGGCACCCGGCGGACGCTGGAGGCGGCCCGGGTCATGCAGGCCGTCGGTTTCACCCCGCGCGTCACCGGCTACGGCCTGGAGACCACCGGGGTACGGCTCACCGGCCGCGGCGCGATCGAGGTCGACGGGCGGGGCCGCACCAGCGTTCCGCACATCTACGCCATCGGGGACGTGACGGCCAGGCTGATGCTCGCGCACGCCGCCGAAAGCATGGGCATCGTCGCCGCCGAGACCATCGCCGGCGCCGAGACGATGGAGATCGACTTCCGCATGGTGCCCCGCGCCACCTACTGCCGGCCGCAGATCGCCGGCTTCGGCTACACCGAGGAGCAGGCCCGCCGGGCCGGCTTCGACGTCGACGTGGTCAGGTTCCCGTTCACGGCCAACGGCAAGGCGCACGGCCTGGCCGAGCCCGGCGGCTTCGTCAAGGTGATCAGCGACAGGCGGCACGGCGAGATCCTCGGCGCCCACCTCATCGGCCCCGAGGTCACCGAGCTGCTGCCCGAGCTGACCCTGGCCCAGCAGTGGGACCTCACCGTCCACGAGGTCGCCCGCAACATCCACGCCCACCCGACCCTGGGCGAGGCGGTCAAGGAAGCGGTGCACGGCCTGGCCGGGCACATGATCAACATGTGACGGGGGGCCGCGGTGACCGGCCCCTTCCCCGGCCCCGCCCGCCGGAGAGCCGCCCTCCGTCCGCGGCCGACCCCCGCCCGGCCGTTCCCGGGGGACGGCCGGGCGGGGCGGCGTTCGCTCCTCAGATGTCGCGGAACGTCTCGATCTGCGCCCCGACCGAGTTCAGGCGCTCGGCCAGGTCCTCGTACCCGCGGTTGATGACGTACACGTTCCGCAGCACGGAGGTGCCCTCCGCCGCCATCATCGCCAGCAGGACGACCACGGCGGGCCGCAGGGCCGGCGGGCACATCATCTCGGCGGCGCGCCAGCGGGTCGGACCCTCGACCAGCACCCGGTGCGGGTCCAGCAGCTGCAGCCGCCCGCCGAGCCGGTTGAGGTCGGTGAGGTAGATCGCGCGGTTGTCGTAGACCCAGTCGTGGATCAGCGTCTTGCCCTGCGCGGAGGCCGCGATGGCCGCGAAGAACGGGACATTGTCGATGTTCAGGCCGGGGAACGGCATCGGGTGGATCTTGTCGATCGGCGCCTCCAGCTTGGAGGGCCGCACGGTCAGGTCCACCAGCCGGGTACGGCCGTTGTCGGCGACGTACTCGGGCGAGCGGTCGTGGTCGAGGCCCATCTCCTCCAGGACGGCCAGCTCGATCTCCAGGAACTCGATCGGCACCCGGCGGACCGTCAGCTCCGACTCGGTGACGACGGCCGCGGCCAGCAGGCTCATCGCCTCGACCGGGTCCTCGGACGGCGAGTAGTCGACGTCCACGTCGATGTCCGGCACGCCGTGCACGGTGAGCGTGGTGGTGCCGATGCCCTCGACCTCGACGCCCAGCGCCTCCAGGAAGAAGCAGAGGTCCTGGACCATGTAGTTGGAGGAGGCGTTGCGGATGACGGTGACGCCGTCGTGCCGGGCGGCGGCCAGCAGCGCGTTCTCGGTGACCGTGTCGCCCCGCTCGGTCAGCACGATCGGGCGGCCCGGACGCACGGACCGGTCGACCACCGCGTGGTACTGGCCCTCGGTCGCCGCGATGTCCAGGCCGAACCGGCGCAGCGCGATCATGTGCGGCTCGATGGTCCGGGTCCCGAGGTCGCAGCCGCCGGCGTACGGCAGCTTGAAGCGGTCCATGCGGTGCAGCAGCGGACCGAAGAACATGATGATGGAGCGCGTGCGCACCGCCGCGTCGGCGTCGATGGCCGCCATGTCCAGCTCGGCCGGCGGCACGATCTCCAGGTCGACGCCGCCGTTGATCCAGCGGGTGCGCACGCCGATGGAGTTCAGCACCTCCAGGAGGCGGTACACCTCCTCGATGCGGGCGACCCGGCGCAGCACCGTGCGCCCCTTGTTGAGCAGCGAGGCGCACAGCAGGGCCACGCAGGCGTTCTTGCTCGTCTTCACGTCGATGGCGCCGGAGAGCCGACGACCGCCGACGACCCGCAGATGCATCGGGCCCGCGTAGCCCAGCGAGACGATCTCGCTGTCCAGGGCCTCACCGATGCGGGCGATCATCTCAAGGCTGATGTTCTGGTTGCCCCGCTCGATGCGGTTGACGGCGCTCTGGCTGGTGCCGAGCGCCTCGGCGAGCTGCGACTGGGTCCAGCCGCGGTGCTGCCGGGCGTCACGGATGAGCCTGCCGATGCGTACGAGGTAGTCGTCTGCCATGGGAGTGAGGCTATCTCAGATATGAGATGGCGCCTCCTGGGGGGTCCGTTCGGGTGACAGGACGTCAACGGTGCCTGGTGGAACGGGTGCGACGCCACCCGAAAGGTCCGGGCAAATCCACCGATGTCGTATGACGTCCCGTGCTGCTGTGCGTGTGCCGCGGACCGCTCCTGCCGCCGGTGGTGATGGACCAGGAACGCCTGTTGATGTTCAGGCGCACGCCGGGCAGGATGCGAAAGCTCTTGCGGAACGTGAGGGGCATGGGTGCCTCCCTTCGAGGATCCGTGAACGTACCCGTCGGGTACCCCGACTTGGCGCGCTGATGGCGCAACTCCGGTGGCCCTGTCGCGCGGTGGCCCGCGAGGCCGCGCCGGGGTCTGGGAGGCGGCGCCGGGGCCCGGGGGCGGTGCCGCGGTCCGGGAGGGGTGCGCCGGTCGGGGAGGGGTGCGCCGGTCCGGGCGGCCGTGCCGCCCTCCGGGGCGGCGGCCCGCGGTTCCTCGTCGCGCTCGCGCCGGCCGGGCGGCGCCGCCCGGCGGGAACGGCCGCGGCGCGTGGGCGCGGAGGAGGAGGGTGCGGGCCCGGGCATGACCAGACCGCCCCCATGTACTAGAGTTATCTCGACATCGAGATATCTGCCGAGGCGCACCACAGCCGCCACCTCGGTAAGGACTACCTAACTTAGCCTTACCTTAGCGGATCGGCCGAGACGGCGTGGCGGCAGGATTGCGGTGGTACGCGTACATAAATGAAGGAGACTGTCGTGTCGGCGAACAGCTTCGACGCCCGCAGCACGCTGCAGGTGGGCGACGAGTCGTACGAGATCTTCCGGCTGGACAAGGTCGAGGGCTCCGCGCGCCTTCCCTACAGCCTGAAGGTGCTGCTGGAGAACCTGCTCCGCACCGAGGACGGCGCCAACATCACCGCCGACCACATCCGCGCGCTCGGCTCCTGGGACTCGCAGGCCCAGCCGTCGCAGGAGATCCAGTTCACGCCGGCCCGCGTGATCATGCAGGACTTCACCGGCGTGCCCTGCGTCGTCGACCTCGCCACCATGCGCGAGGCCGTCAAGGAGCTCGGCGGCGACCCGGCGAAGATCAACCCGCTGGCCCCGGCCGAGCTGGTCATCGACCACTCCGTCATCGCCGACAAGTTCGGCACCTCCGACGCCTTCAAGGTGAACGTCGACCTGGAGTACGGCCGCAACAAGGAGCGCTACCAGTTCCTGCGCTGGGGCCAGACCGCCTTCGACGAGTTCAAGGTCGTCCCGCCCGGCACCGGCATCGTCCACCAGGTGAACATCGAGCACCTGGCCCGCGTCGTCATGGTCCGCGACGGCAAGGCCTACCCCGACACCCTGGTCGGCACCGACTCGCACACCACCATGGTCAACGGCCTCGGCGTCCTCGGCTGGGGCGTCGGCGGCATCGAGGCCGAGGCCGCGATGCTCGGCCAGCCCGTCTCGATGCTCATCCCGCGCGTCGTCGGCTTCAAGCTCACCGGTGAGCTCCAGCCCGGCACCACCGCCACCGACCTGGTGCTGACCATCACCGAGATGCTCCGCAAGCACGGCGTCGTCGGCAAGTTCGTCGAGTTCTACGGCGAGGGCGTGGCCGCCACCTCGCTGGCCAACCGCGCCACCATCGGCAACATGTCGCCGGAGTTCGGCTCCACCGCCGCGATCTTCCCGATCGACGACGAGACCCTGAACTACCTGCGCCTGACCGGCCGCTCCGAGCAGCAGGTCGCCCTCGTCGAGGCGTACGCCAAGGAGCAGGGCCTGTGGCTGGACCCGGCCGCCGAGCCGGACTTCTCCGAGAAGCTGGAGCTCGACCTCTCCACCGTCGTGCCCTCCATCGCCGGCCCGAAGCGCCCGCAGGACCGCATCGAACTCGCCCGCGCCGCCGAGCAGTTCAACGCCGACGTGCTCAACTACGTGCAGGCCGGCGTCACCGGCGGCGACGACCGCAAGCCGGGCGTCCCGCAGCAGGAGCAGCCGCACGGCGTCGAGTCCCCGGTCGACGAGGCCAGCGCCGAGTCCTTCCCGGCGTCCGACGCCCCCGCCTACGGCCACGAGGACAACGGCGCCGGCGCCCCGCAGCACTCCGCCGTCGTGCCCGGCCCCGGCCCGTCCAACCCGGTCACCGTCACCGCCCCCGACGGCACCACCTACGAGCTGGACCACGGCGCGGTCACGGTCGCGGCCATCACCTCCTGCACCAACACCTCCAACCCGTACGTCATGGTCGCCGCCGCCCTGGTGGCCAAGAAGGCGGTCGAGAAGGGCCTGACCCGCAAGCCGTGGGTCAAGACCACCCTCGCCCCGGGTTCGAAGGTCGTCACCGACTACTTCGACAAGGCGGGCCTGACCCCGTACCTGGACAAGGTCGGCTTCAACCTCGTCGGCTACGGCTGCACCACCTGCATCGGCAACTCCGGCCCGCTGCCGGAGGAGGTCTCCAAGGCCGTCAACGACCACGACCTCGCCGTCACCTCGGTGCTGTCCGGCAACCGCAACTTCGAGGGCCGGATCAACCCCGACGTCAAGATGAACTACCTGGCGTCCCCGCCGCTGGTCGTCGCCTACGCCCTCGCCGGCTCCATGAAGGTGGACATCACCAAGGACGCCCTGGGCACCGACCAGGACGGCAACCCGGTCTACCTGAAGGACATCTGGCCGACCGAGGCCGAGGTCAACGACGTCGTCGCCAACGCCATCGGCGAGGACATGTTCTCCAAGTCCTACAGCGACGTCTTCGCCGGCGACGCCCAGTGGCAGGCGCTGCCGGTCCCGACCGGCGACACCTTCGAGTGGGACCCGGAGTCCACCTACGTCCGCAAGCCCCCGTACTTCGAGGGCATGACCATGGAGCCGGCCCCGGTCGAGGACATCACCGGCGCCCGGGTCCTGGCCAAGCTGGGCGACTCGGTCACCACCGACCACATCTCCCCGGCCGGCGCCATCAAGGCCGACACCCCGGCCGGCAAGTACCTCACGGAGCACGGCGTCGAGCGCCGCGACTTCAACAGCTACGGCTCGCGCCGCGGCAACCACGAGGTCATGATCCGCGGCACGTTCGCCAACATCCGCCTGCGCAACCAGATCGCGCCGGGCACCGAGGGCGGCTACACGCGGGACTTCACGCAGGAGGGCGGCCCGGTCTCCTTCATCTACGACGCCTCGCAGAACTACCAGAAGGCCGGCATCCCGCTGGTCGTCATCGCGGGCAAGGAGTACGGTTCCGGCTCGTCCCGCGACTGGGCCGCCAAGGGCACCGCGCTGCTCGGCGTCAAGGCCGTCATCGCCGAGTCCTACGAGCGCATCCACCGCTCCAACCTCATCGGCATGGGCGTGCTGCCGCTGCAGTTCCCGGAGGGCGCCTCCGCCGAGTCCCTCGGCCTGACCGGCGAGGAGACCTTCTCCATCACCGGCGTCACCGAGCTCAACGAGGGCACCACCCCGCGCACGGTGAAGGTCACCACCGACACCGGCGTCGAGTTCGACGCGGTCGTCCGCATCGACACCCCCGGTGAGGCGGACTACTACCGCAACGGCGGCATCATGCAGTACGTGCTGCGCAGCCTGATCCGCAAGTAAGCGGCACCGCAGGGCGGTCCAGGGCCGCGTCCCCGTCGCCGGGGACGCGGCCCTTCGCCGTCGCCGGCGCGGACCCCGCCGGATCACCGCCCTCGGCGCGGACGCGGGGCGCGCCCGCCGCGCACCTCCCGCGCCATCCGTTTACAAGCGGGGCGTGGGACGCTACCTTCGCCCCCAAGCGAGGTGGGAGCGCTCCCATCGGTGGACCGGAACACGCCCCCGGGACGCTCCCGCCTCGCGGCGCCGGACGGGCGGGGCCCGTGCGGGCGTGCGGCTGCCGGGCCGCCCGCACCGCCCGTGCTCACGCCGGGCCCGGGCCGGCTCCCACCACCGTCGCCAGCCAGGAGAGCTGGCGGCGCACGTGCACCGCGTCGCCGCCCTCGTGGCCGTTGAACGGGTAGGCGTGGATCTCCTTGCGCGGCTCTGCGCCGGTCAGCTCCCCGTAGCGGTTCCACGCGCCGTACGCCCCGCTCGGCGGGCACACCGTGTCGCGCAGGCCCACCCCGAAGTGGGCCGGGGCGTGGGCGCGGCGGGCGAAGGAGACGCCCTCCAGGTAGGCGAGGGTGCGGTAGGCGGCCCGCTCGGCGCCGCGGTGGACGGCGAGGTAGGCGGTGATCTCGCCGTACGGGCCCGCGTCCGTGAGGTCCAGGGCGCGGCGGATGCCGCACAGCAGCGGGGCGGTGACCAGGACCGCCGCCAGGTCCGGCACCAGGCCCGCGACGGCCAGGGCGAGGCCGCCGCCCTGGCTGTTGCCGACGGCCGCGACCCGGTCGCCCGCCACACCGGGCAGTTCCCGCACCGCGGCGACCGCGCGCACCGCGTCCGTGATCAGCCGGCGGTAGTGGTGGTCGTGGGGCGAGCGCAGGCCGCGGACCGCCGGGCCGGGGCCGCCGGGGGCGGTGGCGTGCGGGTCGGGGGTGTCGCCGCCGCTGCCGTACCGGTCGCCCTGGCCGCGGTTGTCCATCAGCAGGTGCGCGTACCCCGCGGTCACCCAGGTCAGCCGCTCGTGGGGGAGGCCGCGCCCGCGGCCGTAGCCCGCGTACTCGACGACCGCCGGCAGCGGTTCGCGCACCCCGGCCGGCCTGCTGAACCAGGCGCGCACCGGATCGCCCGCGAAGCCGCGGAAGGTCACGTCCCAGGTCTCGGTCAGCCGCAGTCCGTTCGCCACGGGCCGCGCCGACGCCAGCGGGACATACCGCGCGGCCTCCCGCAGGGTGCTCGTCCAGAACTCGTCGAAGTCGGCGGGCTCTTCGAGGGCCGGGCGGTGGCGCTCCAGCTCCGGCAGGGGCAGGTCGAACGCGGGCACGGCGGCACCTCGCAGACGTCTCGGGGCGGGGAAGGACGGGCGGAGCGCGGGGAAAAGGGGGTCGCGACGGCCGATCGTTGCGGCCGCACCCCGGAAAGTTCCGAGTGGCCGGGCGGCCCCTTCATCTCTTCCACCGTCCCGCGGAGTTGATGCCGATGTCCCGCGACCGCCTCGGGCTTCCCGCCCGCACCCCCCATTGACAGCGCTTACCGGCACCTCTAAGTTGCCGCGAAGTTACCGGTAAGAGCTCGAAAGTTTCGGTTCCGCGTCCCCTGCCCGGGAGGCCCGAGCATGAGCATCTCCACCAGGCCGGTTCCACCGCCCGGCGCCCAGGACCCGCCGCCGGCGCGGCCCGGGGCCCGCCGTGCGCGGACACCGGCGCGGACCGGCCGGCGCAGGGCGCTGCGCCGCGACTGGCAGCTGTACTCGCTGGCCGTGCTGCCGCTGCTGTTCTTCCTGGTATTCCGCTACCTGCCGATGATCGGCAACGTGATCGCGTTCCGCCGCTTCGAGCCGGGCGGGTCGATCTTCGGCGAGGAGTGGGCGGGCCTGCGCTATGTGGAGATGTTCCTGACCGACCCCACCTTCTGGCAGGTGTTCCGCAACACCCTGTGGCTCGGCGGACTCACCCTCGTCTTCTGCTTCCCGGTCCCGATCGTGCTCGCGCTGCTGCTCAACGAGGTGCGCAGGCGCTCCCTGAAGCGGTTCGTGCAGTCGGTGTCGTACCTGCCGCACTTTCTGTCGATCGTGATCGTCGCGGGCATCACCCTGCAGATGCTCGCCACGGACGGGCCCGTCAACCACGTGCTGGGCTGGTTCGGGCACGACCCGATCCGGTTCGTCCAGGAGCCCGAGTGGTTCCGCACGATCTACGTCGGCTCGGAGGTCTGGCAGACCGCCGGCTGGGGCACGATCCTCTACCTCGCCGCGCTCACCACCGTCGACGACGACCTGTACGAGGCGGCCCGCATCGACGGCGCGAGCCGCTGGCGGCAGATCTGGCACGTCACCCTGCCCGGCATCCGCCCCACCATGATCACACTGCTGATCCTCGACATCGGCACGTTCATGGCGGTCGGCTTCGAGAAGGTGCTGCTGCTGTACAACCCGCTGACGTACCCGACGGCCGACGTGATCTCCACCTACCTGTACCGCACCGGCGTGGAGTCCAACAGCTTCAGCTACGCCGCCGCCATCGGCCTGTTCGAGGCGGTCGTCGGCCTGGTCCTGATCACGGGCGCGAACCAGCTGTCGCGCCGCACGGCGGGGACGAGCCTGTGGTGAGCGTCGACCGGCCCACCCGCGGCTACCGCGTCTTCCAGAAGGTCAACGGGGTGGTCCTCACCCTCGTCGTGATCGTGACCCTCTACCCCTTCGTCAACATCGTCGCCCGCTCCTTCAGCGGGGAACGGCAGATCAGGGCCGGCGAGGTGACGCTGTGGCCCAAGGGCTTCGATCTCACCACCTACGAGGTCGTCCTCCGGGACGAGATGTTCTGGCGGAACTACGGCAACACCGTGCTGTACACGGCGGTCTCCACCGCCGTCGCCATGGTGCTGACCACCTGTTACGCGTACGTGCTGTCGAAGCGGCAGCTCAAGGGGCGCGGCTTCCTCGTCACCGTCGCCGTGTTCACCATGTTCTTCACCGGCGGGCTGATCCCCACCTACGTGCTGATCACCAGCCTCGGCCTGAAGAACACCGTCTGGGCGCTGGCCCTGCCCAACGCGATCAGCGTCTTCAACCTGCTGGTGATGAAGGCCTTCTTCGAGAGCCTGCCGGCCGAACTGGAGGAGGCCGCCCAGATCGACGGCCTGAGCACGTACGGGATCCTGCTGCGGATCGTGCTGCCGCTGTCCAAGGCGGTCGTGGCGACGATGGTGCTGTTCTACTCGGTGTCCTTCTGGAACTCCTGGTTCGGCGCCTTCCTGTACCTGGACCGGAGCGAGCTGATGCCGGTCACCGTGTACCTGCGCAACCTCATCGCCGGCGCCACCGGCGGCGCCGGCGCGGGTGCCGGCGCCGAGCAGCTCAGCCAGACCGCGGCGAACATCCAGGCCGTGACGATCGTGCTGACCTCGCTGCCGATCCTGTGCGTGTACCCGTTCGTCCAGCGCTACTTCGTCTCCGGCGTGATGCTCGGCGCGGTCAAGGGCTGACCACCGCGCCGCTCCCCGACTGGCCTACGGAACAAGGGAGTGTCCGTGCCCGCAGAGAACCCAGGGAAGCTGTCGCGGCGTCAGGTCCTCGCCGCCGCCGGTTCCGCCGGCCTCGCCGCGCTCACCGGCTGCGGCAGCGGCGACGACGGCGGTGACGCCAAGGACCTGTCGAAGAAGCGGAACGGCGCGATGCGGGAGTACCGCGTCGGACAGCAGTTCAAGGCGACCAGGCCGCTCACCTTCGACGTGCTGCACAACGACAACCCGGTCTACCCGCTCCGGGACGACTGGCTGTTCTGGAAGGAGCTCACCCGGCGCACCGGCGTCACCCTGAAACCGATCGGCGTCCCGCTGAGCGACTACGAGAAGAAGCGCAGCGTCATGATCGGCGCGGGCGACGCCCCCTTCCTGATCCCCAAGACGTACCACCCCTCCGAGACCGCGTTCGTGTCGTCGGGCGCGATCCTCGCGGTCAGCGACTACGTGCACCTGATGCCCCACTTCCGGGACAAGGTCGCGAAGTGGCGGCTGGAGCCGGAGCTGGACTCCATCCGCCAGTCCGACGGCAGGTTCTACCTGCTGCCCGGCCTGCACGAGAAGGTCAGGTCCGGCTACTCGCTGGCGCTGCGCACGGACGTCCTCGGCCGGCTCGGCCTGGACCCGCCCACCACCTGGGACCAGGTGCACGAGGTCTTCAGGGCGATCAAGGAGGAGTACCCCGACCGCTACCCCCTCAGCGACCGCTGGAGCACCAACACCCCCTACCCCGCCGCCGCCCTGATGAGCTATCTCGGCCAGGCGTACGGGGTCCGGGCCGGCTGGTCGTACGACAACATCAGCTTCGACCGGCGGGCGGAGAAGTTCGTCTTCACCGGCGCGACGGACGGCTACCGGCAGATGGTCGGGTACCTGAGGAAGCTGGTCGCCGAGAAGCTGATGGACCCCGAGAGCTTCACCCAGACCGACGACGAGGCGGTGCAGAAGCTGCTGGGCGAGAAGTCCTTCGCGATCAGCGCCAACCCGCAGGAACTGGTGCAGAACTACCGCTACAACCTGGAGAGGCAGGTCGAGGGCTCGGCGATCGAGATGATCCCGGTGCCGCTCGGCCCGGCCGGGCCGGTGGTCCTGGGCGGCGCCCGGCTGGAGAACGGCGTGATGATCGCCGGCAAGGCGCTCCGGAGCGACGACTTCGTCGCGCTGATGCAGTTCGTGGACTGGCTGTGGTACTCGGACGAGGGCCAGCGGTTCGCCCGGTGGGGCGTCCAGGGCGTCACCCACACCCGCTCCGGCGGCGAGTACCGGCTCGAGCCCGGCATCAGCCTCATGGGCTCCGACCCGGACGCGGAGAAGGACCTGCAGAAGGACTACGGCTTCTACAACGGCGTCTTCGCCTACGGCGGCAGCTGGGACCTGGTCTCCTCCATGTTCGGCCCGGACGAGCAGAGGTTCCAGGACGTCATGTCCCGGCGCGAGCAGCTCCCCGTCGACCCGGCCCACCCCCTGCGGTCCGTCGAGCAGGAGCAGGCCTCGCTGTGGGACACGCCGCTCAGGGACCACGTCACCCAGAACACGCTCAAGTTCGCCCTGGGCAAGCGCCCGCTGTCCGAGTGGGACGCGTACGTGTCCGAGCTGACGGCGAAGAACATGCGGCACCTCGTCGACCTGCACAACAGGGCGTACGAGCGCTTCCGGAAGGAGAACGGGTGATCCGCGTCCCCGCCGCGCCGGCCGGCCGCCTGTCCGATGCCTGGCGGTACTGCGTCGGCACCGGCCGCCTCGACCTCGCCCTGCGCCGCGACTACCAGGACTCCCTGGCCCTGGTCCGGCGCGAGATCGGCTTCCGGTACATCCGGGGGCACGGCCTGCTCAGCGACGGCATGGGCGTGCACCGGCCGTACACGTGGCGGGGCGCCCGCCACGTCCGGCACTCCTTCACCTACGTCGACCAGGTCGTCGACGCCCTCCTCGCCCTCGGCGTCCGGCCCTTCCTCGAACTCGGCTTCATGCCGGGCGAACTGGCGAGCGGCGAGCGGACGGTGTTCTGGTGGCGGGGCAACGTCACCCCGCCCCGGGACTGGAAGGAGTGGGCGGAACTGGTCCGCGCGACCATGGCCCACCTCGTCGACCGGTACGGCCTCGACGAGGTGCGCACCTGGCCCGTCGAGGTGTGGAACGAGCCCGACCTGCCCGACTTCTGGCAGGACGCGGACGAGCGGGCGTACCACCGGCTGTACGAGGTGACCGCGCACGCCGTGAAGGAGGTGGACGCCGCCCTCCAGGTCGGCGGCCCGGCGCTCTCGCCGGCCGCGGACGGGTGGCTGGAGCGGTTCGCCGAGTTCGCCGAACGCCGGGACGTGCCCGTGGACTTCGTCTCCCGGCACGCCTACAGCTCCGGGCCCGCGCAGCACGTGCCGTTCGGCACGCACCAGACGCTGGCCCCGGCGAGCGCGCTGCTGGAGCAGTTCGCCGCCCCCCGCGAACGGCTGCGGGGCACCCGGCTGGCCGGGCTCCCGGTGCACATCACGGAGTTCAACTCCTCCTACCGGCCCGACAACCCCGTCCACGACACCGCCTTCCACGCCGCCTACCTGGCCCCGGTCCTGGTCCACGGCGCCGACCACGCCGACTCCTTCTCGTACTGGACGTTCAGCGACGTCTTCGAGGAGACCGGCGTGCCGACCGCCCTGTTCCACGGGGGCTTCGGGCTGCTCACCCACCGGCAGGTGAAGAAGCCGACGTACCACCTGTACGCCTTCCTGGCCCGGATGGGGCGGGAGCTGCTGGCACGCGGCGAGGACCACCTGGTGACGCGGCACGCGGACGGCAGGGTCACCGTGCTGGCCTGGGCGCCGGTCGACGCGAGCGGCGCGACGCCCGGCCCCGGACGGCACCGGCTGCGCCTGTCGGTCCCGGCCGGCCCCGGGGAGGTGTTCGTCCGCCGGTCCACGGTGGACGAGGAGCACGGCAACGCCCGCACCGCCTGGCAGCGGATGGGCAGCCCCCGCTCACCCCGCCCGCACCAGCTCGACGTGTTGCGCGAGGCCGCCGAACCCGCCCGCGACCACCGCCGCCTGCCCGCCGCGGACGGCCGGGTGGACCTGGACCTGACGCTCTCCCGCCACGGGATCGCCCTCGTCGAGCTGGAGCCGGTCGAGGACCAGGCGCCGCCCTGGTGGGACGAGCGCCGCCTGCTCGGAAGGGACCCGGAGTGAGCGCGTCGCGGGCGCCCGCGCCCGCCCGGAGGCGGACCCGGCGGCCCCGGCCGCCCGCGGCCCCCGAGGAGGCCCCGCGGTGACCGCCCCGCCGGCCGTCTTCGGCGCCGGACCCCTCTCCCGCGCCGCCGCCCTGGTCCACACCCTCGTCACGGTCGAGGCCCTGCTGCTCCTCGCCGCCTCCCCGGGCCTGGCCGGCCTGTTCCTGCTCCGCCCCGACGCCGCCCACCTCCCCCTGGCCGCCGGCTGCCTGCTGCCCCTCGGCCCGGCCCTCTCCGCCGCCCTGTACGCCCTGCACCACCGCGGCCGCGACCTCACCGACCTCCACCCGGCCCGCGCCTACGGGCGCGGCTGGCGGCTCAACGCCCTCCCGGCGCTGAAGCTGTGGACCCCGCTCCTCGCCTGGCTCACCGTCATCGCCTTCACCCTCACCCACTTCCCCGCCACGGGCCTGCCCGGCTGGTGGGCGGCGCTGCTCGCGGTGATCGGCGCCGGCTCCCTGCTGTGGGGCGCGCACGCCCTCGTCCTGACCTCCCTGTTCGCCTTCCGCGCCCGCGACACCGCCCGCCTCGCCGCGTACTTCCTGCTCCGGCACGGCCGCGCCACCCTCGCCGCCGCCTCGCTGCTCGTCCTGACGGCCGCGGCGACCGCCCTGCTGACCGAGGCCCTGCCCGCCCTGCTGGCCGCCCCGCTGCTGCTCTCCCTGCTGCACGGCAGCCGCCCGGTCATCGCCGAGACCCGGAAGGACTTCACCGCATGACGCCCACGATCCCCTACGGCGGCGACTACAACCCGGAGCAGTGGCCCGAACAGGTGGGGGAGGAGGACCACCGCCTGTTCACCGAGGCGCGGATCGACACCCTCACCGTCGGCGTCTTCTCCTGGTCCCTCACCCAGCCTGCGCCCGGCGCCTACGACTTCACGGTCCTGGACCGCGTCCTGGACCGCGCCGTCCCGCAGGGGCGGCGGGTCTGCCTGGCGACCGGCACCGCCGCCCTCCCGCCCTGGCTCGCCAAGAAGCACCCCGAGGTCAACCGCACCGACTTCGAGGGCCGCCGCCACCGCTACGGCCAGCGCCACAACTTCTGCCCCAGCGCACCGGCCTACCGCGACCACGCCGCGGCGCTGGCGGAACGCCTCGCCGCCCGCTACGCCGGCCACCCCGCGCTGCTGGCCTGGCACGTCAACAACGAGTACGGCGGCGCCTGCTACTGCGGCCTGTGCGCCGACGCCTTCCGCGCCTGGCTCCGGGACCGGTACGCCACCCTCGACGCCCTCAACGACGCCTGGTGCACCGCCTTCTGGTCCCACCGCTACACCGACTGGGACCAGATCGAGCCGCCGAACGCCCTCACCGAGCACTGGCGCGGCCCCGACCACACCGCCTTCCAGGGCACCACCCTCGACTACTTCCGCTTCACCACCGACGCCCTGCTCGGCTGCTTCCGCGCCGAGAAGGAGGCCATCCGGCGGCACGACGGGGCCACCCCCGTCACCACCAACTTCATGGGCGCCTACCGCCCGCTCGACTACCACCGCTGGGCGCCCCACCTCGACTTCGCCTCCTGGGACAGCTATCCGCCGCTCGACGCCCCGCCCACCCGGCCCGCCCTCGCCCACGACCTGATGCGCGGTCTGAAGGACGGCGCCCCCTTCTGGCTGATGGAGCAGACCCCCTCCACCACCGCCTGCCGGGACGTCAATCCGCTGCGCCGCCCCGGCGAACTGCGCCTGGCCACCTTCCAGGCGATCGCGCACGGCGCCGACGCCGCCCTGTACTTCCAGCTGCGCGCCTCCCGCGGCGCCTGCGAGAAGTACCACGGCGCGGTCATCGGCCACGCGGGCCGCGACGACACCCGCGTCTTCCGCGAGGTCGCCGCCCTGGGAAGGGAGCTGGAGGCCCTCGGCGACGCGACCCTGGGCGCCCGCACGCCGTCGCGCACCGCCCTGCTGTTCGACTGGGACAGCTGGTGGGCCCTGGAGATCTCCGACGGCCCGTCCCGGCTCGTCCGCTACCAGGACGTCGTCCACGCCTACTACCGGGCGGCCCGCACGGCGGGCGCCGACGTCGACGTCGTCCCGGTCACCGCCGACCTCACCCCGTACGACGTGGTCCTCGCCCCCGTCCTGCACATGGTCAAGGGCGATCTCGCCGCCCGTCTGGAGGCCGTCGCCGCGCGGGGCGGCACGGTCCTGGCCACCTTCCTCTCCGGCCGCGTCGACCTCTGCGACCGCGCGTTCCTCACCGACGTCCCCGGCCCGCTCGCCCCCCTGACGGGGGTCCGCGTCGACGAGTGGGACGCCCGCCCGCCCGAGGTCGTCCAGCCGGTCCGGCTGGGGGAGTCGGTCTTCGAGGCCCGCCTCGTCTTCGAGATCGTGCTGCCGCGCGGCGCCGAACCGGTCGCCGTCTACGGCGCCGACTTCTACGCGGGCACCCCCGCCGTCACCAGGAACACCTACGGCGCGGGCGAGGGCTGGTACGTGGCCACCGCCCTCGACCAGCCGGGCGTCGACGCGGTGGTGCGCCGCGTCCTCGCCCGCCACGGCCTCGTCGGCCCCTACGCCGGCCATCCCGCCGTGGAGAGCGCGACCCGTGTCGCCCCCGACGGCACCCGTCTGCTGTTCCTCCTCAACCACGCCCCCGGGCCGGCCCGCCTGACCGCCCACGCCGCCGGCACCGACCTGCTGACCGGCCGGCGCGTCGAGGCGCACGTCCCGCTCACCCTGGACCCGCTCGGCGTCGTCGTGCTGCGCGTTCAGTAGATCCGCC
This sequence comes from Streptomyces glaucus, assembly GCF_039533365.1. Taxonomy (NCBI): domain Bacteria; kingdom Bacillati; phylum Actinomycetota; class Actinomycetes; order Kitasatosporales; family Streptomycetaceae; genus Streptomyces; species Streptomyces glaucus. The sequence continues at coordinate 174,687 of NZ_BAAATK010000005.1, read as the reverse complement.
GCCCCCGCCGGTCCGGCACCCCGGACTTGCGGAAGAAATAGCTGTTGACCTGGTCGCGCCACTCGCGGGCGCCGCGCAGCTGCTCCTCGTACCGCTGCGCGGCCCGCGCGTGCCGGGCCGGGTCCATCAGCCCCGCCAGCGAGGCCCACACCGCGCGGGCCCGCTCCACCTCCGCCACGCCCTCGAAGTGCGTGTCGTAGATGTGCTGGATCACCGTCCTCCCGCTGTGCAGCACATGCCCGTACGGCACGTGGTGGAAGAACAGCAGCAGCTCGTCGGGGCAGGTGTCCGGCGACTCGTACAGCCGGGCCCACGGCTCGGCGTACTGCCCCGCGTACCCGGTGCCCGTGGCACGGGAGCGGTCGACGCCGACCCCGTCCCGGTCGGCGAAGTGGTAGGTGCCCCAGGGGCTGTACTCGTACCCGTCCACGCTCGGCCCGTAGTGGTGCCCCGGCTGCACCATGAAGCCCACCCCGAGCGGCGCGGTGTACTTCTCGTACGTCCGCCACGAGCCGTCGAGCACCGCGTGCAGCCCGGCCGCCAGTCGCCCGGGGGCGTCCGGGTGGGTCAGCGCGATCCACTCGTCCAGCAGCGCGCGCGGCTCCGCGTCCGGCTGCCAGGCCAGCCGCCCGAAGGTGTACAGGTTGGCCTGGGCCAGCGGATGCCCGGTCCAGAACGGGTCGTCGCCCGCGTTGGACACCGCCACCAGCCCGCCGCGCGCCAGCTCCCCGACCGGCGTCCGCCCGTCCGGCCGGAACCGCAGCACCTCGCTCCACATCGGCCCCAGCCAGCACACGTGCCGCTGCTGACCGGTGTACTCCTGGGTGGCCTGCACCTCCACCGCGAGCCGGGTGCGGGGCATCGCCCCGATCAGCGGCGAGACCGGTTCGCGCACCTGGAAGTCCATCGGCCCGTGCTTGACCTGGAGCACCGCGTTCGGCGCGAACGCGCCGTCCAGCGGCGTGAAGTGGTCGTGGGCGGCACGGGCCCGGTCGGTGGTGCGGTCCCGCCAGTCCTGGCGGTGGTCGTAGACGAACGCCCGCCAGTGCACGGTGCCGCCGTACGGTTCCAGCGCGGCGGCCAGCGCATTGGCGCCGTCGGCGTGGCTGCGCCCGTAGGCGAACGGGCCCGGCTGCCCCTCCGAGTCCGCCTTCACCACGTACCCGCCGAAGTCGGGTATCGCCTCGTACACCCGCCGCGTGGCCCGCGCCCACCACGCGCGCACCGCCTCCTCCAGCGGATCGGCCGTGGGCAGCCCGCCGAGCACCACCGGCGCGGCGAACGTCACCGACAGGTGCGTCCTGACGCCGTACGGCCGCAACGCGTCCGCGATCGCGGCGACCTCGCCGATCCGGTCGGTGAGCAGGTGCGCCTCGACGGCGTGCACGTTGACGTTGTTCACCGCCACCGCGTTGATCCCGCAGGCCGCGAGCAGCCTGCCGTAGGCCCGCACCCGCTCCAGGTCGCCGCGCGCCCGGCCGTCCGCCCAGAACAGCGACCCGCCCGCGTACCCCCGCTCGACCTGGCCCATCACCGGATGCACGGCCACGTTGTCCCAGTGGTCGAGCATCCTCGAGGCCACCGCCGGGCGGTGCGTCTCGGGCGCCCGCCCGGCGCGGAAGGCGTCCTCGCCGAGCCGGACGACGTGGAACAGGCCGTACAGCAGCCCGGCCGGGCCGGCCGCGGTCACGGTCGTCGTGCCGTCCCGGCGCGCGCAGGTGAACTCCTCGCCCCCGGAGCCGGTCACGGCGAGCACCAGGTCGTACGGCGCCGCGCCCGGCCCGGCGTCGCGTACGACACGACCGCCGAACCGGGCGCAGGCCTCGGCCACCTCCCCGTGCACCGTGTCCACCAGCGGCCCCGAGCCGCGGATCAGGGTCCGCCGGGAGCCGAGCGGCCGGAAGGCGGCCGGCGGCAGCCAGGCCGGGTCGACCCCCTCGGGCGGCACGGGCACGGGAAGCGGCATGTATCCCCCACTCGGTCGCTCAGGCGAGCAGTTCCACCTCCGCCACGGTCGCCTCGCCGTCGAGGACCAGGCGGTACCTGTCGTACGTACCCGGGGACCGCACGGAGAACGCGCGGGTCTGCCGGTCCCAGGCGAAGGACTCGCCGGAGCGCTCGTCCAGCGTCCGCCAGGTGGCCCCGCCGTCGGAGGAACCCTGGAGCGTCCACCCGGCCGGGGCCCTGGCCCGGTCCGCCGACGACGTCAGGGTGTACTGCACGGCCCTGGCCGCCTCGGGCACCGGCAGGTCCACGGCGGTCACCCGCGCGTCCGTGGCCGAGGTGTCGTCGAACAGCGCGCCGTCGCCCGCCAGGACGTCCGCGCGCGGCGCCGGCACCTTGTCGTCCCGGGTGATCGACACGGGCGCGGCGTTCCGGCCCGTGCCCCACGCGGACGGCCGGGGCCCCATGTCGAACTCCAGGACGCCGCCCCTGGCGAGCAGGGAGTGCGGGAGCGACGTGGAGGTCCACTTCTGGCCGTTGACCCGCAGCCCCTGCACGTAGACGTTCCGCGCGCTGTTCCTCGGCGCCTCGACCACCAGGTCCCTGCCGTTGTCCAGGTGGACGGTCGCCTTCTTGAACAGCGGGGAGCCGACGGCGTACTCGCCGCTGCCCATGACCAGCGGGTAGAAGCCCAGCGCGGAGAAGAGGAACCAGGCCGACTGCTCGCCGTTGTCCTCGTCGCCGTGGTAGCCCTGCCCGATCTCGCTGCCGACGTACAGCCGCGACAGCACCTCGCGGACGTTCTTCTGCGTCTTCCACGGCTGGCCGGCCGCGTCGTACATGTACAGCGCGTGGTGGGCGACCTGGTTGGAGTGCCCGTACATGCCCATCCGCACGTCCCGGGCCTCGGTCATCTCGTGGATGACCCCGCCGTAGGAGCCGACGAACTCCGGGGCGGCCGTCTCGGGCGTGGCCAGGTAGGCGTCGAGCTTGTCCGCGAGGCCCTTGCGGCCGCCGTAGAGGTTGGCCAGGCCCCGGCTGTCCTGCGGGGCGGTGAAGGCGTAGCCCCAGCCGTTGGTCTCCGTGTAGTCGTGGCCCCACACGCGCGGGTCGTACGCCGAGGACTCCACCCGCCAGTCGCCCTTCGCGTCCCTGCCCTGGAAGAAGCCGGCCTTCGGGTCGAACAGGTTGACGTAGCCCCGGGCGCGGTTCAGGAAGTACGCGGACTCCTCCCGGTAGCGCTTCTCGCCGGTCTCCGCGTAGAGCTTCCGGCCCATGCGGGCGATGCCGTAGTCGTTGAGGTAGCCCTCCAGCGCCCACGACAGGCCCTCGTGCGTCTCGGTGCTGGTGTAGCCGAGGAAGGGCGAGGTCGCCATGCCCTTGCGGCCCACGCCCGAGGACGGCGGCACCACGGTCGCGTTCTTCACGGCCGCGTCGTACGCCGCCTTCGCGTCGAAGTCGACGCCCTTGACGTACGCGTCCGCGAACGCCACGTCCGAGGAGGTGCCCGTCATCAGGTCCGCGTAGCCGGGGGAGGACCAGCGCGAGGTCCAGCCGCCGTCCTTGTACTGCTGCACGAACCCGTCGACCAGCTCACCGGCCTGCTCCGGGGTCAGCAGGGAGTACGCCGGCCAGGTCGTCCGGTAGGTGTCCCAGAAGCCGTTGTTGACGTACACCTTGCCGTCGACGATCTTCGCGCCGGTGTGCGTCGGGGTGTCCGGCTGCGGCATCCTCGAGAAGGGGGAGGCGTACTTGTACGTCCCGCCGACCTTCTCGAAGCCCGAGTTCGGGTACAGGTACAGCCGGTACAGGCTGGAGTACAGCGTGGTCAGCTGGTCCGGCGTGGCGCCCTCCACCTCGACCTTGCCGAGCAGCCGGTCCCACTGCTTCTGGGCGTGCTTGCGCACCGCCTCGAAGGAGGTGCCCTCGGGGATCTCCTGGCGCAGGTTGTCCTCGGCCTGCTCGACGCTGATCAGGGAGGTCGCCAGCCGCAGCGTGACCGTGCGGTCCTCGCCCGCGTCGAAGCGCAGGTGGCCCTTGACGCCGTCGGCGGAGCCCCCGGTGACCGGCTTGTCGAACGCGCCGTACACGAACAGCCGGGTCGCGCCCGTCGACAGCCCGGACTTCACGTCCGAGTAGCCGGTGACGACGCCGTCGTCCTGGTCCAGGGTCAGCCCCGCCTGGTCGGTGACGTTGTCGAACAGCACGCTCGCGTCGTCGCCGGGGTAGGTGAAGCGGAGCACCGCCGCGTGGTCGGTGGGCGTCATCTCCGCTTTCAGGCCGTTCTCGAACCGCACCCCGTAGTAGTACGGGCGCGCGGTCTCGTTCTCGTGCCGGAACGCCAGCTCCCGGGCCTCCCGGCCGGTGTCCGGAGTGCCCCGCGCGGCCGACGGCATCACCTGGAAGGTCTGCCGGTCACCCATCCACGGGCTCGGCTCGTGGCTCGCGCTGAACGCCTGGATCGTCGGCAGGTTGTCCGCGTTGTTGCCGCGCGCGTAGTCATACAGCCAGCTCAGCGACCCCGCGTTCGTCACCGGCGTCCAGAAGTTGAAGCCGTGCGGCACGGCGGTCGCGGGGAAGTTGTTGCCGCGGGAGAACGCGCCGCTGGAGTTGGTGCCCCGGGTCGTCAGGGCGTAGTCGGACGGGTGCGCCTTCGGCCGCTCCGGCGCCGCCCGGTCGAGCACGACGTCGTCCAGCCAGCCGCGGAACTTCGCCGGGCCCTCGGGGGAGTCGTAGGCGACCAGGATCCGGTCGACCGTCTTTCCGGCGGCGACCGACCCGATGCGGGAGACCACGTTGTTCCACTGGTTGACGTACAGCACCTTCGCCGCGCCCTGTCCCCGCGGGGTCAGGGCGAACCCGTGCTGGTCCGTCGCCCCCAGCCCGCTCAGGTACGTGCCGTCGGTGAAGGCCAGGTCCACGGCGACGTCGGTGGCGGCGTAGTCCCGGTCGCCGTCCGCCATCGACGGGAAGATCCGGTACGACAGCCGGGTGTCCCGGCCGACCGCCACGTTCACGTCGAAGACCTTGTTGTACGAGTACGCGCGCCCGTTCGCCGTGTGCCGTCCGGCGTACCGCAGGGCCCGCTTCCCGGTGAACCCGGCGCCCGACTTCGCGGTGGGGGAGCCGCTCGGGCCGCGGTCGACCAGGGAGAGCATGTCCTGCGGCACCGGACCGCCGCCGCCGGCCGTGGCGAACTGCACGTCGGCCAGCTGCAGGATGTCCCCGCCGTTGTTCTTCTCCACCTCCAGCCGGAAGTGCCGGAACTCGGCCGGCTCGGCGAGGTCGTACGTCCGCGTCTGGAACCGCTCGGGGAACGACTCGCCCGAGCGGGAGTCCAGCGTCCGCCACTGCGTGCCGTCCGCGGAGCCCTTCAGGGTCCAGTCCGCGGGGTCGCGTTCGGCGTGGTCGTTGGCCGACGTCAGCGCGTACCGGGCTATCCGGGCCGGCGCGTCCAGCTCGAACTCGGCCCACCCGGTGGGTTCGAAGGTCAGCCACTTGGTGCCGGGCTCGCCGTCGGCGAGGTTCTCCTTCACCTCCCCGGCGCCCGTGTTCTCCCCGCTGGCCCGCACCTGCGTGACGTGGTCGGTGACGTTGCCCGGGATGCCGCTGCTGTACCCGCCGTCCACGCCCGCGGCCCGTTTGCCGCCGCCCGGTGCCTCGTCGACGGTGTTCAGCCAGTCCGGAGCCGGATCGTCCGTCTCGAAGGAGGAGGCGAACTCCCGGTCGGCGGCGTCCCGCGCGGCGGGCAGGGCGACCGCCGCGCCCTGCGACCCCGCGGCCAGAGCGAAGGCGACCGCCAGTGCGGCCGCCGTGCCCCATCTGTGGCGGGCTCTGTGGCGAGCCCCGTGGCGAACTCTGTGCTGCATGTGCTGATGACCCTCCCCGCACGTGGGACAACGTTGTCAACTTCGTGCGCAAGGACCAGTAGTGGGCCAAGTGGCAAGCGCTGTCAAGAGTGTTGACCGCGGCTCACGTGCCCCGTGGTGCGGATTCGTCCGGCGGGCGGTATGCGGACGGCTCGTATTTCCGCGAGGTCTCAACTCGGAAAAGACAAACGGCCAACCATGTATTCGATCTTGCTCCGTCGGCGGAAAGTGGACTATACCTGTCGGCAATTCATGTGATCCGCGCCATCGGCCCGTCCGTACGATCCGCAAGGCCCCCGCACGACCCTGCTTGACCCGACCGCGGTGCCGGGAAGGATCCGGTTCACCGCCCGAGCTCCACTTCGGAAGGCGAGGACTTGAGCATGGGATCCACTTCCGGTGAGAACCACGAATCCGCGGGCGTCGGCCGCCGTGATCTGATCAGGCGGTCCGCCGCGCTCGGCCTGGTCTCCGTGCCCGCGACGAGTTTCCTGTCCGCGTGCGCCAGCAGCGGCGGAGGCGGCGAGGACAAGGCGGAGTCGGGCGAGAGGACCGCGAAGAACCCACTGGGCGTCAACGACGGCGCCCGGATGGAATTCGTGCTGTTCGACGGCGGATTCGGCACGGAGTACGCCGAGGACGCCGTGAGGATCTACGAGAAGAACTTCCCCCGGGCCGAGGTGAAGTTCTCGGCCACCCAGAAGATCCAGTCCACGCTCCAGCCGCGGTTCAACCAGGGCAACCCGCCCGACCTCATCGACAACTCCGGCGCCGAGCAGATGGACATGGGCGTCCTGGTCGGCAAGAACCAGCTCGCCGACCTCACCCCGCTGCTGGACGCGCCGTCCTACGACGACCCGGACAAGAAGGTCCGCGACACGCTGCGCCCCGGCATCGTGGAGATGGGCCGGTTCGACGGCGAGAAGGTGTGGGTCCTCTACTACGCCTACACGGTCTACGGCGTCTGGTACTCGCAGAAGGCCCTGGACGCGCTGGACGAGCAGTACCCGCAGACCTGGGACCAGATGCTCGCCGTGTGCGCGAAGGCCAGGAAGAAGGGCATGGCGGGCTGGACGTACGCGGGCAAGTACCCGTACTACATCCCCTTCTCGCTCTACCCGATGATCGGCAAGGTCGGCGGCCGCGAGGTCCTCGACGCCATCGACAACCTGGAGCCGAACGCCTGGAAGCACCCGGCGGTCAAGGCCTGTTTCGAGGCCTACTACGAGCTCTACCGGAAGGGCTACGTCCTCAGGGGCACCCCGGGCCTGGACCACATCCAGTCGCAGACCGCGTGGGCCCGGGGCAAGGCGCTGTTCCTCCCCAACGGCTCCTGGGTGGAGAACGAGTCCGCGAACGTCATCCCGGCCGACTTCGGCCTCGCCGTCTCCGCGCCCACCGGCCTCGGCTCCTCCGACAAGCTGCCCTTCGGCACCCTGTGGGCCTCCGGCGGCGAGCCCTTCGTCGTCCCCGCCGGGGCGAGGAACGGGGCGGGCGGCATGGAGCAGCTGCGCATCATGCTCGGCGAGGCCGCCTCGAAGAACTTCACCAGCAAGGTCAAGTCGCTGACCGCCTTCGACGGCGGCACCGACGGCATCACCCTGACCCCGGGCCTGAAGTCCGGTGTCGCGGCGCTGGAGAAAGCCGGTGACAACGTGGTCAACCCGCGCATCCAGGACTGGTACGTGCAGCTCCAGAAGGAGAAGATCGGGGTGGCCGGCCTCGGCGAGATGATGGCCGGCCGGCTCACCCCGGCGGAGGCCGTCAGGAAGATCCAGGGCTTCGCCGACGAGACCGCCAGGGACACGTCGATCAAGCACTACAAGCACGCGTGAGGATCCGTCACCGGGGCCTGCCCGGCCTGTCCCCGCCGGACGGGACCGGGCGGCACCCGCGCGCAGATCGGGGTCGGTAGCGATGCAGCACGGCAAGTACCGGTTCATCGCGGGGTTCCTCGCGGTTCCCCTGGGGCTGTACGCGCTTTTCGTCGTCTGGCCGTTCATCCAGTCGATCTACTACTCGTTCACCGACTGGACCGGCCTGAGCCCCGAATTCGAGATGGTCGGCTTCGGCAATTACGAGCGGATGCTGGACGACGAGATCTTCTGGAAGTCGTTGCGGCACAGTCTGCTGTTCGCATTGGTGCTGCCGCTGGTGACCATCGCCCTGGCGCTGTTCTTCGCCTTCATGATCAATGCGGGCGGCCGGAAGAGAAAGGGCGGCCCCGCCGTCACCGGTGTCCGGGGCGCCTCCTTCTACCAGATCGTCTATTTCTTCCCGCAGGTCCTGTCGATCGCGATCGTCGCCCTGCTGTTCGCCTTCGCCTACAACCCGGACAGCGGGGCGGTCAACTCCCTGCTGCGCGGGATCGGGCTCGACGGCGTCCAGCCGCTGTGGCTGGGGGACCCGGACCTCGCGCTGTGGTGCGTGATGGCGGTGCTCGTCTGGTCCACCGTCGGTTTCTTCGTGGTCCTCTTCTCGGCGGGCATGGCCTCCATCCCGGCGGAGCTGTACGAGGCCGCGCTGCTGGACGGGGCGAACCGCGTCACCACCTTCTTCCGGGTCACCCTGCCGCTGCTGTGGGACACCGTGCAGTCCGGCTGGGTGTACCTGGGGATCCTCGCCCTCGGCGCCGAGTCGTTCGCGGTCGTGCAGATCATGACGACCGGGCCCGGCGGTCCCGATTACTCGACCACCGTCATGGTGCTGTACGTGTACCAGAAGGCCTTCCGCGACGGTCAGGCCGCCTACGCCACCACCATCGGCGTCGCCCTGCTCGTCGTCACGCTGGCCTTCGCCGCCGCGGTGATGCGGCTGGGCCGGCGCGAGCGGCTGGAGTACTGAACGGATGAAGACCACCGAGAACCCCGCTCCCGTACCGGACGGATCCGGTGCCCCCGTCGCCGGGGCGGACCACCGGGCCGGCCCGCCGCCGAAGGAGAAGAGGGAGGGCGCCGTCCTCGACGTCTTCTCCCACGGCATCCTCGTCGTCTGGGCGGTCATGGTCGTGCTGCCGCTGCTGTGGGCGGTGATGACCTCCTTCAAGGACGACGGCTCGATCTTCGGCTCGCCCTGGTCGCTGCCGGACCGGCTGCGCTTCGACAACTGGTCGCGGGCCTGGACCGAGGCCGACATGGGCGACTACTTCCTCAACACCGTCCTGGTGGTGGGCGGCTCGCTCGTCGGCACGCTGGTGCTCGGCTCGATGGCGGCGTACGTGCTGGCCCGCTTCGACTTCCCGGGCAACCGGTTCGTCTACTACCTGTTCGTCGGCGGCATGAGCTTCCCGGTCATGCTGGCGCTGGTCCCGCTGTTCTTCGTCGTGAACAACATGGGCCTGCTGAACACCGTCCACGGGCTGATCCTGGTCTACATCGCCTACTCGCTGCCCTTCACGGTGTTCTTCCTCACCGCGTTCTTCCGCACCCTGCCGGCCTCGGTGGCGGAGGCCGCGTTCGTGGACGGCGCCTCGCACAGCCGGACGTTCTTCCAGGTCATGCTGCCGATGGCCAGACCGGGCCTGGTCAGCGTCGGCATCTTCAACTTCCTCGGGCAGTGGAACCAGTACCTGCTGCCGACGGTGCTCAACACCGAACCCGACCGGCGCGTCCTCACCCAGGGCCTGGTGCAGCTGGCGGTCAGCCAGGGCTACAAGGGCGACTGGTCCGGCCTGTTCGCCGGTCTGGTGATGGCGATGCTGCCGGTGCTCGCCGCCTACGTCGTCTTCCAGCGGCAGGTGGTGCAGGGCCTGACGGCGGGCGCGCTGAAGTAGCGCTCCGCGCCCTTTCGCGTACGCGCTGTTTCCGGTATGGAAACAGCGCGTACACGCCTGTGCACGATTCGGATGCGGTTCAACCTCTTGACGGGAGGCAACCCGAACAGCTCAGCTTAGAGTTCACTAGTTGGACATGGACGGGGCCTCATGGAAGCGGTCCCGCGCGCAGGAGGTCGTCGTGGAGACTCCGGGGTCGCAGTCGTCGCTGCACCGAGCCAACCTGGAGCGGGTCGTCCGAGCCGTACGGCTGGCCGGTTCGCTCACCCAGGCGGAGATCGCGAGGACGACGGGCCTGTCCGCGGCGACGGTCTCCAACATCGTCCGGGAGCTGAAGGACGGCGGCACGGTCGAGGTCACGCCCACCTCGGCGGGGGGCCGCCGGGCCCGCGCGGTCTCGCTGAGCGGGGACGCGGGCATCGTCATCGGCGTCGACTTCGGGCACACGCATTTGCGGGTCGCGATCGGGAACCTCGCCCACCAGGTGCTGGCCGAGGAGTCCGAGCCGCTCGACGTGGACGCCTCCTCGGCGCAGGGCTTCGACCGGGCGGAACAGCTGGTCAACCGGCTGATCGAGGCCACCGGGGTCGACCGGTCCAAGATCGCCGGGGTGGGGCTCGGCGTGCCCGGCCCGATCGACGTCGAGTCCGGGAAGCTGGGCTCGACCGCCATCCTGCCCGGCTGGGGCGGCACCAGGCCCGCCGAGGAGCTGCGGGAGCGGCTCGGCGTGCCCGTGCACGTGGACAACGACGCCAACCTCGGCGCCCTCGGCGAGCTGGTGTGGGGCAGCGGCCGGGGGGTGAAGGACCTGGCGTACATCAAGGTCGCCAGCGGCGTCGGCGCGGGGCTGGTGATCGACGGCAAGATCTACCGGGGACCGGGCGGCACGGCGGGGGAGATCGGGCACATCACCCTCGACGAGGCCGGCCCCGTCTGCCGCTGCGGGAACCGGGGCTGCCTGGAGACGTTCGCGGCCGCACGCTACGTGCTCCCGCTCCTCCAGCCCAGCCACGGCGCCGACTTGACGCTGGAGGGCATCGTACGGCTGGCGCGGAACGGCGACCCGGGCTGCCGCCGGGTGATCGCCGACGTCGGCCGCCACATCGGCAGCGGAGTGGCCAATCTCTGCAACCTGCTGAACCCGAGCCGGGTGGTCCTCGGCGGTGATCTCGCCGAGGCCGGCGAACTGGTCCTCGGGCCGATCCGGGAGTCCGTCGGGCGTTACGCGATCCCCAGCGCCGCGCGCCAGCTGTCCGTTCTGCCCGGAGCGCTCGGCGGCCGTGCCGAGGTGCTGGGGGCGCTGGCCCTCGCGCTCAGCGAGATGGGGGATTCGACCCTTTTGGAGGGAGCCCTCTCCGCGACCGCTCCCGCCTTCACTTAGAGAACGGATGGCACCGTTGCCAACCCGTTAAGGATTTACTTCTTGACGTCGTACGCGTGGCCGAGTTGACTTCCAGCCACCTCGGCCGCAACGACGCGGCCTCGTCAGGGAGGTTTCTGAAGTGAACACGCGTATGCGTCGTGCCGCCGTTGCCATCGCAGCAGGTGCGATGGCCGTCTCGCTGGCCGCCTGTGGCAGCGCGAAGGAGGCCGGCGACAGCAAGGACGGCTCGGACTCCGCCGCCAAGGGCGACGACATCAAGGTCGGTCTGCTGCTCCCGGAGAACCAGAACGCGCGCTACGAGAAGTTCGACAAGCCCTTGATCGAGAAGAAGGTCAAGGAGCTCACGAACAACAAGGGCGAGGTCGTCTACGCCAACGCCAAGCAGGACGCCAGCCTGCAGAACCAGCAGGTCGACACGATGGTGACCAACAAGGTCGACGTGCTGATCGTGGACGCGGTGGACTCCAAGGCCATCGCCGGCTCGGTGAAGAAGGCCAAGGAGGCGGGCATCCCCGTCGTCGCCTACGACCGCCTGGCCGAGGGCCCGATCGACGCCTACACCTCGTTCGACAACGAGACCGTCGGCAAGACGCAGGGCGAGGCCCTCCTGAAGGCCCTGGGCGACAAGGCCAAGGACGGCCAGATCGTCATGATGAACGGGTCGGCCACCGACCCGAACGCCGCCCAGTTCAAGAAGGGCGCCCACTCCGTCCTCGACGGCAAGGTGAAGATCGGCCGCGAGTACGACACCAAGGAGTGGAAGCCGGAGAACGCCAACTCCAACATGGAGGGCGCCATCTCCGCCCTCGGCAAGGACAAGATCGTCGGCGTGTACTCCGCCAACGACGGCATGGCGGGCGGCATCATCACCGCGCTGAAGGCGGCCGGCATCGACGACATCCCGGTCACCGGCCAGGACGCGGAACTCGCGGGTGTGCAGCGCATCATCACCGGTGAGCAGTACATGAGCGTCTACAAGTCGTACCCGAAGGAGGCCGAGGTCGCCGCCGAGATGGCGGTCGCCCTCGCCCAGGGCAAGTCGCTGGACTCCATCGCCAACGACAAGGTCGACAGCCCCACCGCCAAGGGCATCCCGGCCATCATCGTCCCGGTCGTCTCGCTGACCCAGGACAACATCAAGGACACCGTCATCAAGGACGGCATCTACACGGTCAACGAGATCTGCACCGACAAGTACAAGTCGGCCTGCGACAAGATCGGCCTCAAGTAAGCACCGGTCAGGTCCCTTACGGAACACGGGAGTCCGCGCGGATTCCCGTACGGGACCGGCTGCGCGAAACTCCTCCGGCGCCCCGCGCCCATCCAGCCCCGCAAGCTAGGCGGGGCGCCGGACGGATTCCACGGACGCCGTGGCCCCGCGACCCCCGCGGATCCCGCAGCGTCCCTCCTCAAACTTTCCTGCACTACCTTCCGCCGGGTCAGGCGGCGAAGGAGATGGTTCACGTGTCCGCTACGCCCGTGCTGGCGTTGCGCGGGGTCTCCAAGCGGTTCGGTGCCGTTCAGGCGCTCACCGACGTAGAGCTTGAGGTCCACGCCGGTGAAGTGGTCGCCCTGGTGGGCGACAACGGCGCCGGAAAATCCACGCTGGTCAAGACGATCGCCGGCGTGCACCCCATCGATGAGGGCGTCATCGAGTGGGAGGGCAAGGCCGTTACGATCAGCAAGCCGCACGACGCCCAGAACCTGGGCATCGCGACCGTCTACCAGGACCTCGCGCTGTGCGACAACATCGACGTCGTCGGAAACCTCTACCTGGGCCGGGAGCTCCGCAAGCGCGGTGTCCTGGACGAGGTGGAGATGGAGCGCCGCTCCCGCGAGCTGCTGGACACGCTGTCGATCCGCATCCCCAGCGTCCGCATCCCGATCGCCTCGCTCTCCGGCGGCCAGCGCCAGGTGGTGGCGATCGCCCGGTCCATGCTCGGCGAGCCCAAGCTGGTCATCCTCGACGAGCCCACCGCCGCCCTCGGCGTCGAGCAGACCGCCCAGGTCCTCGACCTCGTGGAGCGGCTGCGCGAGCGCGGCCACGCCGTCATCCTCATCAGCCACAACATGGCCGACGTCAAGGCGGTGGCCGACAAGGTCGCCGTCCTGCGCCTGGGGCGCAACAACGGCGTCTTCGAGGTCAAGTCGACCTCGCAGGAAGAGATCATCTCCGCCATCACGGGCGCCACGGACAACGCCGTGACCCGTCGTGCGGCGCGCACCAATGGGGAGATCAAGAAGTGAGCATCGACAAGACCTCCACGGCTCCGGCCACCTCCGAGGACACCGTCGTGGAGAACCCCGAGGCACCGGCCGGCGCCGTCACCGTCGTCGACCCCCGGCTGCTGGTGCGCGAACAGGGTCTCGCCGGCTACGTCTCCGAGTTCAAGCGGAAGATGAAGTCCGGTGACCTGGGCTCGATCCCGGTCGTCATCGGCCTGGCGGTCATCTGGGCCATCTTCACCAGCCTGAACTCCAACTTCCTCACCGCCGGCAACCTCTCCGACATGTCCGTCGCGATGGTCGGCACCGGCATGATCGCCGTCGGCATCGTCTTCGTGCTGCTGCTCGGCGAGATCGACCTGTCGGTCGGCTCGGTCAGCGGTGTCGCGGGCGCCACCTTCGCGGTGCTGAACGTCACCAACGGCATGAACGAGTGGCTCGCCTTCCTGCTGGCCATCCTCACCGGCACGGTGGCCGGCGCGATACACGGCTTCTTCTTCGCCAAGATCGGCGTCCCGGCGTTCGCCGTCACGCTGGCCGGCCTGCTGTTCTGGAACGGCTTCATGCTCCAGATCCTGGGCGACAACGGCACCATCAACCTCGACTCCGAGGGCGTGGTGGCCAAGCTGACCAGCTACTACTTCTCCGACGTGGCCGCCGCCTACGGCCTGGCCGCCGTGGTGACCGCCGTCTACTTCCTCAGCTCCTTCTACGGCAACCGCCGCCGCGAGGCCGCGGGCGTGCCGTCCCAGCCGCTGAGCGAGACCGTTCTGCGGACCGCGCTGCTGGCGATCGTGGCCTTCGTCGTCGCGGTCGTCTTCAACCAGTACAAGGGCCTGCCGCTGGCCGTGGTGATCTTCATCGCGATGCTGCTGGTCACCGACTTCGTGCTGCGGCGCACCGCGTACGGCCGGAAGGTGTTCGCGCTCGGCGGCAGCGTCGAGGCATCCCGCCGGGCCGGCATCAACGTGGCGATGGTGCGGATCTCGGTCTTCGCGATCTCCGGTACGTTCGCCGCGCTGGGCGGCCTGTTCATCGCGTCGAAGATCGCCTCCGCCAACCAGGGCGCCGGCGGCGGCGACCTGCTGATGAACGCGATCGCCGCGGCCGTCATCGGCGGCACGTCGCTGTTCGGCGGCCGCGGGCGGACCTGGAACGCGCTGCTCGGCGTGCTGGTCATCGTGTCCATCCAGTACGGCCTCGCGCTGGAGGGCATCGCCTCGCCGGTGCAGTACATGATCACCGGTGGTGTGCTGCTGGCCACGGTGGTGATCGACGCCGTCACCCGCAAGACGCAGAAGACGGCGGGGCGCGCGTAACCGCCCGCTTCCCGAGGGTCCTGCGCCCGGCACCGACGGCGGTGCCGGGCGCAGCCGTGTCGTGGGACGGGCCGTCGCCGGGTACGGCCTGACGCGTGACCTACGACGCACCGCCCGGGGCAGTTCCGGTACGGCGGAACATTAGACTCGACACGCCCGGCAACAGCTCGAACAGCTCTACTGCAAGGAGGCACGGGTGCCGCTGCTGACCCGCATCAGGGGACCGCGCGATCTGGACCGGCTCAGCCTGGAGGAGCTGGGACAGCTGGCCGAGGAGATCCGGACCTTCCTCGTCGACGCCGTCTCCAAGACCGGCGGCCACCTCGGCCCCAACCTCGGCGTGGTGGAGCTCACCATCGCCCTGCACCGCGTCTTCGACTCGCCCCGGGACAAGGTGCTGTGGGACACCGGCCACCAGTCCTACGTGCACAAGCTGCTCACCGGCCGTCAGGACTTCTCCCGGCTGAAGATGAAGGGCGGCCTGTCCGGCTACCCCTCGCAGGCCGAGTCCGAGCACGACGTCATCGAGAACAGCCACGCCTCCACCGTCCTCGGCTGGGCCGACGGCCTGGCGAAGGCCAACCAGCTGCTGGAACGCGACAGCCACGTGGTCGCCGTCATCGGCGACGGCGCGCTCACCGGCGGCATGGCCTGGGAGGCGCTGAACAACATCGCCGACGCCAAGGACCGCCCGCTGGTCATCGTCGTCAACGACAACGAGCGCTCCTACGCGCCCACCATCGGCGGCCTCGCCAACCACCTCGCGACCCTGCGCACCACCGACGGCTACGAGCGCTTCCTGGCCCGCACCCGGGAGGTGCTGGAGCGCACGCCGGTCGTCGGCAAGCCGCTCTACGACACCCTGCACGGCGCCAAGAAGGGCCTGAAGGACTTCATCGCCCCGCAGGGCCTGTTCGAGGACCTCGGCCTGAAGTACGTCGGCCCGATCGACGGCCACGACATCGAGGCCCTGGAGTCCGCGCTCGCCCGCGCCAAACGCTTCGGCGGGCCCGTCATCGTGCACTGCCTGACCGAGAAGGGCCGCGGCTACCAGCCCGCCCTGCAGGACGAGGCGGACCGCTTCCACGCCGTCGGCAAGATCCACCCCGACACCGGCCTGCCGATCGCCACCTCCGGCGCCGACTGGACGTCCGTCTTCGGCGACGAGATGGTCCGGCTCGGCGAGGAGCGCGAGGACATCGTCGCCATCACCGCCGCGATGCTCCAGCCGGTCGGCCTGGACAAGTTCGCCAAGCGCTTCCCGGAGCGGGTGTACGACGTCGGCATCGCCGAGCAGCACGGCGCGGTCTCCGCGGCGGGCCTGGCCACCGGCGGCCTGCACCCGGTCTTCGCCGTGTACGCCACCTTCCTCAACCGCGCCTTCGACCAGGTGCTGATGGACGTGGCCCTGCACAGGTGCGGTGTGACCTTCGTGCTGGACCGGGCCGGCATCACCGGCACCGACGGCGCCTCCCACAACGGCATGTGGGACATGTCGATCCTCCAGGTCGTGCCCGGCCTGCGCCTGGCCGCCCCGCGCGACGCCGACCAGGTCCGCGCCCAGCTGCGCGAGGCCGTCGAGGTCGAGGACGCGCCGACCGTGGTCCGCTTCTCCAAGGGCGCCGTCGGCCCCGCCGTGCCCGCCGTGGGCCGCGTCGGCGGCATGGACGTGCTGCGCGAGCCCGGCACCGACCGCCCGGACGTGCTGTTGGTCTCGGTCGGCGCCCTCGCGCCGATGTGCCTGGAGGTCGCCGCCCTGCTCGACCAGCAGGGCATCTCCACCACCGTCGTCGACCCGCGCTGGGTCAAGCCGGTCGACGAGGCCATGGCCCCGCTCGCCGAGCGGCACCGCGTGGTCGTCACCGTCGAGGACAACTCCCGCGTCGGCGGCGTCGGCTCCACGATCGCGCAGGCCCTGCGGGACGCGGGCGTCGACGTACCGCTGCGCGACTTCGGCATCCCGCCGCGCTTCCTCGACCACGCCTCCCGCGCGGAGGTGCTGGCCGAGATCGGGCTGACCGCCCCCGACATCGCCCGCCAGGTCACCGGACTCGTCGCCAAGCTCGACGGCCGGTACGGCCGTACCGAGGTCGGCTCGGTGGAGGCCGCGCGCGACTGACGCCCCCCGCCGCGGGTCCGGACGGGCCGGGGTCGCCACTCTTTGCGGTGGCGGCCCCGGCCCGTCCGCGTGAATCAACCCGTATCGGGGCATACCTACCACGCCCCCTCTCGATCGTGTCGAGGACGACAAGCGTGGGAGGTCATCCCGATGAGCAGCACCCTCTTCCGGACGAAGAAGGTCGAGCAGTCCATCCTCGACACCGAGGAGCCGGAACACGCGCTGAAGAAATCCCTGTCCGCGTTCGACCTGACCGTCTTCGGCGTCGGTGTCATCATCGGCACCGGCATCTTCGTGCTGACCGGCACGGTCGCCAAGAACAACGCCGGGCCCGCCGTGGCCCTGTCCTTCGTCGCGGCCGGTGTCGTCTGCGCGCTCGCCGCGCTCTGCTACGCCGAGTTCGCCTCCACGGTCCCGGTGGCCGGCTCGGCGTACACCTTCTCCTACGCCTCGCTCGGGGAGCTGCCGGCCTGGATCATCGGCTGGGACCTGGTCCTGGAGTTCGCGCTCGGCACGGCGGTGGTCGCCGTCGGCTGGTCCGGCTACATCCGCTCGCTGATGGACAACGCGGGCTGGCGGATGCCGGAGGGGCTCGCCGGGCCCACCGCGGCCGACGGCTTCAGCTTCGACATCCTCGCCGCCGCCCTGGTGCTGGTGCTCACCGGCGTCCTCGTCCTCGGCATGAAGCTGTCGGCGCGGGTCACCTCCCTGGTGGTCGCCGTCAAGGTGACCGTCGTCCTGGTCGTGATCATCGCGGGCGCCTTCTTCGTCACGGCCGACAACTACGACCCGTTCATCCCGAAGGCGCAGCCCGTGGAGGCCGGCGGCGGCCTGCACGCGCCGCTGATCCAGCTGATGTTCGGCTGGGCCCCGTCCAACTTCGGCGTGATGGGCGTCTTCACCGCCGCCTCCGTCGTCTTCTTCGCCTTCATCGGCTTCGACATCGTCGCCACCGCCGCCGAGGAGACCAGGAACCCGCAGCGGGACATGCCGCGCGGCATCCTCGGCTCCCTGCTCATCTGCACCGTGCTGTACGTCGCCGTGTCGATCGTCGTCACCGGCATGCAGCACTACAGCCGGCTGTCCGAGGACGCCCCGCTCGCCGACGCCTTCAAGTCCACCGGGCACCCCTGGTACGCGGGCTTCATCAGCTTCGGCGCCGCCGTCGGCCTGACCACGGTGTGCATGATCCTGCTGCTCGGCCAGACCCGGGTGTTCTTCGCGATGAGCCGGGACGGGCTGCTGCCCCGGTTCTTCTCCCGCGTCCACCCCCGGTTCAGGACCCCGCACCGGCCGACCATCCTGCTCGGCGTGCTCATCGCGATCGTCGCGGGCTTCACCAGCCTCAGCGAACTCGCCGAGCTGGTGAACATCGGCACGCTGTTCGCCTTCGTCGTCGTCGCGATCAGCGTGATCATCCTGCGCAGGACGCGCCCCGACCTGCACCGCTCCTTCCGCACCCCGTGGGTGCCGGTCCTGCCGGTCCTGTCGGTGCTGGCCTCGCTGTGGCTGATGCTCAACCTGCCCGCCGAGACCTGGGTCCGCTTCGCCGTCTGGATGGCGATCGGCTTCGTCGTGTACTTCCTGTACGGCCGCACCCACAGCCGGCTCGCCCGCGGCGAGGAGACCACGGTCGGCGAGGTGCTGGGGCCGCAGGGCCCGGACCGGCGGTAGCCGGGCGCCGGGCGCGGACCGGGAGCCGGGCCGCCGGGCGCGGGTCAGGGGCGGACGGTGCGCGGCCCCGCCACCTCGGCCCCCAGTTCCGCCACCCGGCGGCGCAGCTCCCGGTCCGCGGTGACCACCAGGACGGGACGCCCGTCCGCCCGCGCCACCAGGTCCACCATGTGGTCGTCCCCGCTGCCCGGCGCCGGCTCCACCCGCACGCCCGGCACGGAGTCCACCCCGCGGGCCGCGCCCTCCACCACCAGGACGATCTCCACGGGCCCCGGACGCCCCGGCACCCCGTCCGCGGCCAGCCGGTCCCGCAGCCGCCGCGCGGCTCCCCGCCGGTCCCGCCACCATCCGTCGGGCACCGACCCGACGACGTTCGCGGCGTCCACGATCACGAGCAGGGGAGCGCTGTCGTCCATGCGGCCAGGGTCGCACGCCCGGCGCCGGCGGGCGGGGCCGGGCCGCGGCATCCGCGGCGTTCCGCATACAGTGAACCGGTGATCGGCGACTGGCTCCTGCGCGGCCGTGACGGCCGCCTCACCGTCTACCTGCCGTCCGGCGACGCCGTCCTGTGCCGTGCCGAGCGCTTCCCCGGAGGACCCTGGGAGGCGCCCCGCAGGATCGGCGGCGACCAGAAGCTGCACCCCGGCCTCGCGGTCGGGCAGGGCGCCGACGGCTACGCCCACCTCGTCGCCTGGCGGCCCACCGTGCGGGGCGAGTCGGGCCTGGTGCACTCCACCCACTTCCGGCCGCTGCTGGCGCCCCTGGACTGGAACCCGGTCGGCCACCCGAACAAGAAGGGGAAGCGCACCGGGCCGCCCGCCGTCGCGGTGGACGCCCAGGGGCGGGCCCACCTCTTCGTCCGCAACGACGGTGGCGGGGTGAGCATGCTCGGGCAGAAGGAGAAGGGCGGCTGGGGCCCGTGGCGGGACCTCGGCGGGCAGGACGTCCAGGAGCTCGCGGCCGTGACGGGGGAGTCCGGCAGGGTCGAGCTGTACGCGGCCGTGCCCGGCGGGCTGCTGCACTGGCGGCAGGAGACGCCGGGCACCCCGCCGGTGCTCCAGGAGGAGACCGAGGCGTCGGCGCGGCCCGGCACCCTGCGGGCGCTCGCCACGTCCCCGGAGCGCACCACGCTGTTCTTCACCGACGGCTCCGGCGAGGTGTGCGCCTGGCGGCCCGCCGGCAAGCCGGTGCCGCTGATCGACTCGGCCGGCCCCGGCCCGGTCCGTGCCGTCCGCTGCGACATCGGGGGCCACGACTGCACGCTGCTCGCCCAGCGCTCCACGAGCGGCCGCGTCGCCTTCGCCGCGTACCCCACGCAGCGGGAGTCGGCCGGCGCCTGGTGGACCGAGTCCGGCCCCGCGCTGCCCGCGGACGCCGAGGTGTCCCTCGCGCTGGACGGGGACGGCCGGGTGGCCGCCGCCACCCTGTCCCCCTCCACCGGGCAGCTCCTCCTGACCCGCCGCAAGGCCGAACCCGGGCTGGCGCTGGAGGCCTGGCGGGCCGTCTGAGGCCCGGGACGCACGCAAAAAAAGGGGGGTGGGGCGTACGGACCGCCGCCGTACGCCCCACCCCCCTTCGAGCGGGCTTCGGGTTACGCCGGGACGCTCGCCACGCCCGGCGCCAGGAACCGCCGGCCGGTGACGCGCTCGGAGACGCCCTCGCGGTCCAGGTACGGCGTGATGCCGCCCAGGTGGAAGGGCCAGCCGGCGCCGGTGATCAGGCACAGGTCGATGTCCTGCGCCTCGGCGACGACGCCCTCGTCGAGCATGAGCCCGATCTCCTGCGCCACCGCCTCCAGGACACGGGTGCGGACCTGCTCCTCGGTGAGGACGACGTCGCCCTGCTTCAGCAGCGCGGCGACCTCCGGGTCCAGCTCGGGCTTGCCGCTGTCGTGGACGTAGAAGCCGCGCTTGCCCGCCGCCACGACCGCCTTGAGGTTCGGGGAGACCGTGAAGCGGTCCGGGAACGCCCGGTTCAGCGTCTCGGAGACGTGCAGGCCGATGGCCGGGCCGACCAGCTCCAGCAGGACCAGCGGCGACATCGGCAGGCCCAGCGGCTCGACCGCCTTCTCGGCGACCTCGACCGGGGTGCCCTCGTCGATGACGTTCTGGATCTCGCCCATGAAGCGGGTCAGGATGCGGTTCACGACGAACGCCGGGGCGTCCTTGACCAGCACCGCCGTCTTCTTCAGCTTCTTGGCCACCGCGAAGGCGGTCGCCAGCGCGGCGTCGTCGGTCTGCTCGCCGCGGACGATCTCCAGCAGCGGCAGGACGGCGACCGGGTTGAAGAAGTGGAAGCCGACGACCCGCTCGGGGTGCTTCAGCTTCGACGCCATCTCCGACACCGACAGCGAGGAGGTGTTGGTGGCGAGGATCGCGTGCTCCGGCGCGACCGCCTCGACCTCGGCGAACACCTGCTGCTTGACGCCCATCTCCTCGAAGACCGCCTCGATGACGAAGTCGGCGTCCGAGAAGCCCTCGGTCTTGTCCAGGACGCCGCTCACCAGCGCCTTGAGACGGTTGGCCTTGTCCTGGTCGATGCGGCCCTTGCCGAGCAGCTTGTCGATCTCGGCGTGGACGTAGCCCACGCCCTTGTCGATCCGCTCCTGGTCGATGTCGGTCAGCACGACCGGCACCTCCAGGCGGCGCAGGAACAGCAGCGCGAGCTGGCTGGCCATCAGGCCGGCGCCGACGACGCCGACCTTGGTGACCGGGCGGGCCAGGCTCTTGTCCGGGGCGCCCGCGGGGCGCTTGCCGCGCTTCTGCACCAGGTTGAACGCGTAGAGGCCGGCGCGCAGCTCGCCGCTCATGATCAGGTCGGCGAGCGCCTGGTCCTCGGCGTCGTAGCCCCGCTGGAGGTCGCCGTCCTTGGCGGCGGCGATGATGTCCAGGGCGCGGTAGGCGGCCGGGGCCGCGCCGTGCACCTTGGAGTCGGCGATGAACCGGCCCCGGGCGACGGCCTGGTCCCAGGCCTCGCCGCGGTCGATCGCCGGCCGCTCGACGGCGATCTCGCCCTTGAGGACGGCCGCGGTCCAGACGAGCGACTGCTCCAGGAAGTCGGCGCCCTCGAACAGCGCGTCGGCGATGCCGAGTTCGTAGACCTGCTTGCCCTTGAGCTGCTTGTTCTGGTTGAGGCTGTTCTCGATGATCACCGAGACGGCCTTGTCGGCGCCGATCAGGTTCGGCAGCAGGGTGCAGCCGCCCCAGCCGGGGACCAGGCCGAGGAAGACCTCGGGCAGGGAGAACGCCGGGACGGCCGCGGACACCGTGCGGTAGGTGCAGTGCAGGCCGACCTCGACGCCGCCGCCCATGGCCGCGCCGTTGTAGTACGCGAACGTCGGCACGGCGAGGCCCGAGAGACGCTTGAAGACGTCGTGGCCGCCCTTGCCGATGGCGTAGGCGTGGTCCCGCTCCTTCAGCAGCTCCACGCCCTTGAGGTCGGCGCCGACGGCGAAGACGAACGGCTTGCCGGTGATGCCGACGCCGACGATCTCGCCGTCCGCGGCCTCCTTCTCGACCTGGTCGATCGCGGCGTCCAGGTTCGCCAGCGACTGCGGGCCGAAGGTGGTCGGCTTGGTGTGGTCGTGCCCGTTGTCCAGGGTGATCAGGGCGAACCGGCCCGCGCCCAGGGGCAGGTCGAAGTGGCGTACGTGGGCCTGGGTGACGACCTCGTCCGGGAACAGGTCCGAGGCCTGCTGCAGAAGCTCGGCGGTGGTGCTCACTTGTCCCCCTCGAAGTGCGGGTTCTCCCAGATGACCGTGGCGCCCATGCCGAAGCCGACGCACATGGTGGTCAGGCCGTAGCGGACCTGCGGCTGCTCCTCGAACTGGCGGGCCAGCTGCGTCATCAGGCGGACGCCGGAGGAGGCCAGCGGGTGGCCGAAGGCGATGGCGCCGCCGTACTGGTTGACGCGCTCGTCGTCGTCGGCGATGCCGTAGTGGTCGAGGAAGGCCAGGACCTGGACGGCGAAGGCCTCGTTGATCTCGAACAGGCCGATGTCGGAGATGGACAGGCCCGCCTTGGCGAGGGCCTTCTCCGTGGCCGGGATCGGGCCGTAGCCCATGACCTCCGGCTCCACGCCCGCGAAGGCGTAGGAGACCAGGCGCATCTTCACCGGCAGCCCGTGCTCGCGGGCGAACTCCTCGGAGGCGATGACCGAGGCGGTGGCGCCGTCGTTCAGGCCGGCCGCGTTGCCCGCGGTGACCCGGCCGTGCACGCGGAACGGCGTCTTGAGGCCGGCGATGGACTCCAGGGTCGTGCCCGGGCGCATCGGCTCGTCGGCGGTGACCAGGCCCCAGCCGGTCTCGCCGCCTTCGGGGCTGGTGCGGCGCACGGAGATCGGCACCAGGTCGGCCTGGATCTTGCCGTTGGCGTAGGCCTTGGCGGCCTTCTCCTGGGAGCGCACCGCGTACTCGTCGGCGCGCGCCTTGGTGAGGTGCGGGAACCGGTCGTGCAGGTTCTCCGCCGTCATGCCCATGAACAGGGCGGACTCGTCGACGAGCTTCTCGGAGACGAACCGCGGGTTGGGGTCGACGCCCTCGCCCATCGGGTGACGGCCCATGTGCTCGACGCCGCCCGCGATGGCGACGTCGTACGCGCCGAACGCGATGGAGCCGGACACCGTGGTCACGGCGGTCAGGGCGCCCGCGCACATGCGGTCGATCGAGTAGCCCGGGACGGACTGGGGGAGACCGGCGAGGATGCCCGCCGTGCGGCCGATGGTCAGGCCCTGGTCGCCGATCTGGGTGGTCGCGGCGATGGCGACCTCGTCGATCTTCTTCGGGTCGAGACCGGGGTTGCGGCGCAGCAGCTCCCGGATCGCCTTGACGACGAGGTCGTCGGCGCGGGTCTCGTGGTAGATGCCCTTCGGGCCCGCCTTGCCGAACGGGGTGCGGACGCCGTCGACGAAGACGACGTCCCTGACGGTACGAGGCACGATGGCTCTCCTCCAGGGTGCGGGATGGCACTGCTGCGACACGCTGAGCGTGCGCTCAGATCCATGCTACTCGCGGGTAATGTCGGTGCCCAGTCCCCCCGCCCGGAGCGGTGAAGGTCACACCCCTGAATCACCCCTTCGGAGCCGGCCCCCGGGGGGCGCCTGCCCGGGCGCCCGCCTTCGGACCGGGGCCGCGCAGCCGCCTTTCCGCAGCCGGGTCAGCTCTTCGGGGAGCGGTGGAGCCCCGCGGCGTCAGCACCGGCGTGGGGACCGGGTGCGAGCCCGGCCCCTCCCCGGTGATCAGCCCGAACAGGGTCCGGGCCACGTCCGCGCCGAAGCCGTGCACGTCGTGGCTCATGGCGGACAGCGTCGGGTGGGTGAGCCGGCACAGCTGGGAGTCGTCCCAGGCCAGCAGCGACACGTCGGAGGGCACCTTCAGGCCCATCTCGGCGGCCACCGACAGCCCCGCCACCGCCATGAGGTCGTTGTCGTACACGATCGCCGTCGGCCGCTCCGGCGGCGCGGCGGTCAGCAGCGTCCTCGTCGCCCGCGCGCCCGCGTCGCCGGAGAAGTCGGTGGCGACCTGCCAGGCCCGGGCCAGCCCCAGCGCGCGGGCCGCCTCGTCGAAGGCGGCGGTGCGGATCGCGGTGTGCCCGAGGGCCGCCGTGCCGCCCACCCGGGCGATCCGCCGGTGCCCGAGCGCCGCCAGGTACCGCACGGCCTCCGCCACGGCCGAGGCGTCGTCGGTCCACACCGAGGTGAGCCCGCCGGTCAGCGAGGGGTGCCCGACGGCGACCGCCGGCAGGCCGAGCCGGCGGACCGTGTCCACCCGGGGGTCGCCGTCGCGGAAGTCCACCAGGATCGACCCGCCGATCTGCCGCCCCCGCCACCACGACTCCAGCAGCCCGGCCTCCTCCTCCACGTTCCGCACCAGCCGCAGCAGCAGCGAGCAGGACCGCTCGGTCAGCACGCTCTCCACCCCGGAGACGAACTCCATGTAGAACGGCTCCAGCCCGAGCAGCCGGGCCGGCCGGCACACCGCCAGCCCCACCACGTCCACCCGTGAGCCGGCCAGCGTCCGGGCGGTGCGGTTGGGCGCCCAGCCCAGTTCCCGGGCGGCCCGGAAGATCCGGTCCCGGGTGGCCTCCGACAGCCCCGGCTTGTGGTTGAAGGCGAGGGACACCGCCCCCTTGGACACGCCGGCGCGCGCGGCGACGTCCTTGATGGTGACGCGCCGGGATTCCCCCTCGGCCGGGCGCGGTGGGGAACCGGGGGGAGTCGGGGTTGCCGTCATCGCAGGGGCTCCACGCAGTACAGGGCCGAACGGGCGTGCTCCGCGTCCGGGGTCTTCCAGCCGCTTATTCCTATGGTCACCCGTTCGCCGGGCAGCAGGGTGACCAGCCCCCGGTCGGCCCGCGCCCCGGGGTCCAGCCGGTCGGCCTGGAGCAGCAGGTCCCGGACCAGGGTGCGGGCCGTCACGGTGATCCCGCCCGGCGCGAGCGCCACGTCGAACTCCGGCGGTACGTAGGGCACCTCGCGGTCGGGGACCGGGAAGTACAGGGCGCGCAGCCGGTCCGCGTCGGCGACCAGGAACTCCTCCGGGCCGGCCGGCACCAGGTCGCCGGGGACGCCGATCCGGGCCACCGCCCGCGCCCCGGCCGCGAGCCGCACGCTCGTCTCCCCGAGCAGCACGCCCTGGACGGACATCCGGCGCAGGACCAGGGTCCCCGACCACCGGCGCGCCGACTGGTTGACGGCCGCCAGCTCCAGGCCGCCGTCCCGCGCCCGGAGGGTCAGCAGCCGGTCCGCGTACAGCCGTTTCAGCTCGTGGTAGAGCGGCTTCTCGCGGCCGTCGCCGTCGATCGCGGCCCAGGAGGTCACCGGCCAGCAGTCGTTGAGCTGCCAGACGACGGTGCCCGCGCACACCGGCCAGTGCGACCGCCAGTGCTCGATCCCGGCGGCGACCGCCCGCGCCTGGTTGAGCTGCGTCAGGTAGTGCCAGCGGTCGAAGTCCCCCTCGGGGACGGCGAAGTGCCGGGCGAGCCCGCGCTCCAGCTTGCCGTTGCCGTCGTCCGCCTTCTGGTGGTGCAGCATGCCAGGGGAGTCCGGCGCGAGCTCCTCGCCGGGCAGCGCGCGGCGCAGCGTGGCGTACGCGGGCGGCGCCTGCCAGCCGAACTCGGCGACGAACCGCGGCACGCTCCGCCGGTAGTCGGCGTAGTCCGCGCGGTTCCACACCTCCCACGAGTGGTGCGTGCCGTGCGCCGGATCGTTCGGGTGGTGGTCCCAGGAGCCGGACCAGGGGCTGCCCGCCGTGTACGGCCGCGTCGGGTCCAGCTCGGCCACCACCCGCGGCAGCAGGCCCAGGTAGTACCCCTCGCCCCAGGAGTCCCCCGCCAGCCGCCGCTCCCAGTCCCAGTCGCGGAAGCCCCACAGGTTCTCGTTGTTGCCGTTCCACAGCGCCAGGGAGGGGTGCGGCATCAGCCGTACGACGTTCTCCCGGGCCTCGGCCTCCACCTCGCCGCGCAGCGGCTGCTCCTCCGGGTAGGCCGCGCAGGCGAACGGGAAGTCCTGCCACACCAGCAGCCCCAGCTCGTCGCAGGCGTCGTAGAAGTCCTCGCTCTCGTAGATGCCGCCGCCCCAGACCCGGACCAGGTCCACGCCCGCGCCGGCCGCCTGCGCCAGCCGCCGCCGGTAGCGCTCGCGGGTGATCCGGGAGGGGAAGACGTCGTCCGGGATCCAGTTGACGCCGCGCGCGAAGAGGCGTTCGCCGTTGACGACGAGGGTGAACCCGGTGCCGTGCGCGTCGGCCGAGGTGTCCAGCTCCACGGTCCGGAAGCCGACGCGCCGCCGCCACAGGTCCAGCACCTCGTCGCCGCGCAGCAGCGTCAGCTCGACCTCGTACAGCGGCTGCCCGCCGTACCCGCGCGGCCACCACAGCGCGGCGTCCGGCACCCGGAGCCGTACGGTCCCCCGCGCCCCGTCGACCTCCTCGCGCGCCCGCACCCCGCCGACCGCCGCTTCGAGGACCAGGGGCGCCTCGCCCCGGGCGCGCTCGACGTCGACGGACAGCTCGACGACCCCCGTGTCCCCGTCGACGGTGACGAGGGGCCGCACCCGGGCGATCCGCGCCGTCGACCAGTGCTCCAGCCGGACCGGGCGCCAGATGCCGGCCGTCACCAGGGTCGGCCCCCAGTCCCAGCCGAAGGAGCAGGCCATCTTGCGGACGTACTGGTAGGGCTCGGCGTAGGCGGCGGGCCGCTCGCCCAGCCGCTCCCGCACGGCCTCGGCCTCGGCGTAGGCGGAGGCGAACCGCACCGCGAGCCGCCCGCTCAGCCCGGTCACGTCGAACCGGTACGAGCGGTGCATGTTCCGCACCCGCCCCAGCACCCGCCCGTCCAGCAGGATCTCGGCGACGGTGTCCAGGCC
The DNA here is from genome assembly GCF_039533365.1 of Streptomyces glaucus. Classification (NCBI taxonomy): domain Bacteria; kingdom Bacillati; phylum Actinomycetota; class Actinomycetes; order Kitasatosporales; family Streptomycetaceae; genus Streptomyces; species Streptomyces glaucus. The sequence goes on along the minus strand of NZ_BAAATK010000005.1, from coordinate 148,019 downwards.
GTCGAAGACGAGGTCGGTCCGCTCGTGGGCCGACGCGGCGCGCAGGTCCGTCTCGTACGTCCACTCCCGCCGCCCGACCCACGCCGCCTCCTTCTCGCCCAGGCCGAGGAACGGGTCGGGGATCAGCCCCGCCGCCAGCAGGTCGGTGTGCACGCAGCCGGGCACCTCGGCGGGCAGCACCTCCGCGGGGTCGTCCGGGTGTCGCAGGATCCATCCCTCGGTGAGCGGTGTGGCCTGAAGCATGCACACTCCCTAAACCGGTCTACCCCAGTGCTGGGAAACATTTTGGCATCGTTGGCGGAATAGAGACTTTACCGGTTCAGTAAGCGCCTGCCAGAGTGCCGAACCAGCCAACCAGTCGTGCTCGCCCGTTTCGGAACGGAGCTGGTGCCCATGAAGCGCCGCACAGTCCTCGCCGGATCGATCGCCGCCCTCGCCCTCCTGGCCTCCGCCTGCACGGGCACCGGAGGCTCCGCCGAGGGCGCGGACGCGACGGCCCCGGACGATCCGTCCGAGGTCCGCGGGACCATCACGGTCCTCACCCACCGGACCGACCTGGTGCAGGACGGGACCATGAAGAAGTACGCCGCGGAGTTCAACCGGACCCATCCCGGGGTGAAGGTCGAGTTCGACGCCCTCACCGACTACGAGGGCGAGGTCAAGATCCGGATGAACACGGAGAACTACGGCGACGTCCTGATGATCCCGGCGGTGATCGAGAAGAAGGACTACCCGAAGTTCTTCGCCTCGCTGGGCAGCCGGGCCGAGCTGAGCGAGAAGTACCGCTTCACCGACTACTCCACCGTGGACGGCAAGGTCTACGGCCAGAGCTCCCTCGGCGTGGTCCCGGGCTTCGTCTACAACAAGCGGGTGTGGCGGGAGGCCGGCGTCACCGGCTGGCCCACGACCCCGGCCGCGTTCCTCGACGCCCTGAGGGCCGTCGAGGCGCGGACGGACGCGGTGCCGTACTACACCAACTTCAAGGACATGTGGCCGCTGACCCAGTGGACCAACGTCAACGGCTCGGTCGGCTGCGACCCGCAGGCCACCACGAAGCTCGCCGAGGGCGACCCGTGGGCCGAGGGCGCCGACCTCAGGGTCGCCGACACGCTGCTGTACGACATCGTGCGCCGGGGGCTCGCGGAGAAGGACCCGACGACCACCAACTGGGAGGCGTCCAAGCCGAAGCTGGCCAAGGGCGAGATCGCCACCATGTGGCTGGGCTCCTGGGCGATCGTGCAGTTGCGGGACGCGGCCGAGCAGGCCGGCGCCGACCCGGACGACATCGGCTTCATGCCCTTCCCGGCGCAGCGGGACGGCGCGTTCTGCGCGGTGACCTCCCCCGACTACCAGCAGGCGGTCAACGTCCACTCCGAGCACAAGGCGGCCGCGCGCGCCTGGATCGACTGGTTCACCGACAAGTCCGGGTACGCGGCCGCCAACCTGGCGCTGTCCCCGCTCAAGGACGCCCCGCTGCCCGACGTGCTGAAGCCGTACCGGGACGCGGGGGTGAAGCTGATCGACCTCGACGACACCAAGGGCGCCGAGGTGAAGTCCATCGACAACCGGTCCGAGGTCGGCATCTACAAGCCCGGCTACCGCCAGGACCTCGTCGACCTCGCCCGCGGCGCCCGCGAGGGCGACCTGGAGGACTTCCTGGCCGGCCTCGGCGAGCGGTGGACCGAGGCGCAGCGGAACCTGGGGTCCTGATGGCCGGCGCGACGCAGAGGGCGGCGCGGCCGGTGCCGCCGGCCGCGCCCGCCGGATCCGGACCGGCACCCGTCCCGCGCGGCGCGCCGCGGTGGCGGCGCGTGACGCCCTGGCTGTTCCTGACCGCCCCGCTCGCCCTGCTGATCGCCTTCACCTACGCGCCGATCGTCAACATGGTCGCGTACAGCTTCACCGACTGGGACGGCGTCAGCCCCGGGCTGCACTACACGGGCACGGCGAACTACGCCGAGCTCTTCACCCGCCCCGAGCTGTTCGAGGTGTTCCTCGTCAGCGGCTACTACCTCGCCGCGTCCGTGGTGCAGATCGCCGCCGCGCTCTACTTCGCGACCGTCCTGAGCTTCGACGTCCGCTTCCGGAACTTCTTCAAGGGCGTGCTCTTCTTCCCGTACCTGATCAACGGGGTCGCGATCGGCTTCGTCTTCCTGTACTTCTTCCAGGACGGCGGCACCCTCGACTCGATCCTGCGCCTGTTCGGCCACGACGCCGACCACGCCTGGCTGTCCACACCCGCCTCGGCGAACCTCTCCCTGGCCGGCGTCTCCGTCTGGCGCTACCTGGGCCTGAACTTCGTGCTGTTCCTCGGCGCCATCCAGTCCATCCCGGGGGAGCTGTACGAGGCGGCCGAGCTGGACGGGGCGAACCGCTGGCAGCAGTTCCGCCACATCATCGCGCCCGGCATCCGGCCCGTCCTGAGCCTGACCGTGATCCTGTCCGTCTCCGGCTCGCTGTCGGTCTTCGAGATCCCGTACGTCATGACCGGCGGCGCCACCGGCACCGAGACCTTCGTGATCCAGACCGTGAAGCTGGCGTTCCAGTTCAACAAGACGGGGCTCGCCTCGGCGGCCGCGGTCGTGCTGCTGCTGATCATCCTGGCGGTGACCTGGGTGCAGCGGCGCCTCGTCCCCGACGACAAGGTGGACCTCGTATGACACGCCGTGCCGTGGCCCGCGCCCTGGTGTACCTGTCGCTGGTCCTCGCGACGCTGGTGGTGCTGCTGCCGCTCGTCGCGGTCTTCCTGACCTCGCTGAAGACCTCGAGGGAGATGGCGGACGACAGCGGCGCCCTGACGCTGCCCGACGACCCGTTCCACCTCGGCAACTACGTGACGGCCTTCCAGGACGGCCGGATGCCGGCCGCCTTCGCCAACACGGCGGTCATCCTCGTCGTCGCCATCGGCGGGACGGTCCTGATCGGCTCGATGACGGCCTACGCCATCGACCGCTTCACCTTCCGCTTCAAGAAACTGGTGGTGGCCCTGTTCCTGGTCGCCGCGCTGGTGCCCGGCGTGACGACCCAGGTGGCGACCTTCCAGATCGTCAACAGCCTCGGCCTGTTCGACACGCTGTGGGCGCCGGTCGCGCTCTACATGGGCACGGACATCGTGTCGATCTACATCTTCCTGCAGTTCGTCCGCTCCATCCCGGTCTCCCTGGACGAGGCGGCCCGCCTGGACGGCGCCAACGCGTTCACGATCTACCGGAAGGTCATCTTCCCGCTCCTCAAGCCGGCGATCGCGACGGTCGTGATCGTGAAGGGGATCAACGTCTACAACGACTTCTACATCCCGTTCCTCTACCTGCCGTCGGAGGAGCTCGGCGTGATCTCGACCTCCCTGTTCCGTTTCAAGGGCCCCTTCGGCGCGCACTGGGAGACGATCTCGGCCGGGACGGTCCTGGTCATCCTCCCCACGCTGATCGTCTTCCTGTTCCTGCAGCGGTTCGTCTACAACGGTTTCCTGCGGGGAGCGACCAGATGAGGGGCCGCGACGCGGACGCGCGGCCCGGCGGGCGCCGGCGCCGCGGCGCCCGCCGGCGGGAAGGCGGCGACCGGCCCTCAGGCGGACAGGGCCTCGGCCAGCACCGGCGCCACCAGCTCCACCTGCCAGGGCCGGGCCCCGTGTCCGGCCAGCGCCGCCCCCACGGACGCGGCGTCGACCACCGCCGGCGGCTCCCAGCACACCCTGCGCACCGCGTCCGGCGCCACCAGGTTCTCCTGCGGCGTGTTGAGCTGTTCGGCCAGCGCGGACACGGCGGCCCGCGCGGCGCTCAGCCGCTCCGCGGCGGCCGGATCCTTGTCGGCCCAGGCTCGCGGCGGCGGAGGCCCGGTCACCGGCTGCCCCTGCTGCGGCAGCTGCGCCTCGGGCAGCGCCCGGGCGCGGTCGATCGCCGCCTGCCACTGCTCCAGCTGCCGCCGCCCCATGCGCCCGAACCCGTTCAGCGAGGCCAGCGCGTGCGCGTTGGGCGGCATCCCGAGCGCCGCCTCCACGATGGCGGCGTCGCCGAGCACCTTGCCCGGCGAGACGTCCCGCCGCTGGGCGATCCGGTCCCGGGTCTGCCACAGCTCCCGCACGACGGCCAGCTGCCGGCGCCGCCGCACCTTGTGCATTCCGGACGTGCGCCGCCACGGGTCCTTGCGGGGCTCCGGCGGCGGGGCCGACGCGATCGCGTCGAACTCCTGGCGGGCCCACTCCAGCTTGCCCTGCCGCTCCAGCTCCTTCTCCAGCGCGTCGCGCAGGTCGACGAGGAGTTCGACGTCGAGGGCGGCGTAACGCAGCCACGGCTCGGGCAGCGGGCGGGTCGACCAGTCGACGGCCGAGTGCCCCTTCTCCAGCACGTAGCCCAGGACGCCCTCGACCATCGCGCCGAGGCCGACCCGCGGGAACCCGGCGAGCCGCCCGGCCAGCTCGGTGTCGAACAGACGGCTGGGCACCATGCCTATCTCGCGCAGGCAGGGCAGGTCCTGGGTGGCGGCGTGCAGCACCCACTCGGCGTCGGCCAGGGCCGCGCCGAGGCCGGACAGGTCGGGGCAGGCCACGGGGTCGATCAGCGCGGTCCCGGCGCCCTCGCGGCGCAGCTGGACCAGGTAGGCGCGCTGGCCGTAGCGGTAGCCGGAGGCGCGTTCGGCGTCGACGGCGACGGGTCCGGAACCGGCGGCGAAGGCGGCGGTCACCTCGGCGAGGGCGGCTTCGTCCGCGATCACGGGCGGAACGCCCTCGCGGGGCTCCAGCAGAGGGGTCGGCGCCCCCGTAGCAGAAGGTCCGCCGTCGTCCGGAGGGGCGCCTCCGGTGGTTCGCAGGGAACTGTCTGCTGCGGTCTCATGGGCGTCGGTCACATGTCAAGAGTATCCGTGCGAGGACGGCGCCCGCCGACGGAACGTTCCGTCGGCGGGCGCGGTGGGGTCGCGAACCGGTCAGGGCCGGGCGGGGCGGCTCCCGGCCGGGGCGGGGCGCGGCCGGGGATCGGGGGCCGATCGGTTCACCGCGGCGAACGCGGGTGGGCGGAGCGGGGCGGACGGAGCGGGAGCGGGGTGGGCGGGTGTCAGTGGATGATGCCGGTCCGCAGGGCCACCGCGACCATGCCGGCGCGGTCGCCGGTGCCCAGCTTGCGGGCGATGCGGGCGAGATGGCTCTTGACGGTCAGCGCGGACAGGCCCATCGAGACGCCGATCGCCTTGTTCGACTGGCCTTCCGCGACCAGGCGCAGCACCTCGACCTCGCGGCCGGACAGCTCGCGGTAGCCGCCCGGGTGGCTCGGAGCACCCGGGGGGCGGCGGTGCAGGCGCGCGGCGGCGGCGCCGATGGGGGCGGCACCAGGCCGGGTGGGGAGCCCGACGTTGGTGCGGGTGCCGGTGACGACGTAGCCCTTGACGCCGCCGGCGAGGGCGTTGCGTACGGCGCCGATGTCGTCGGCGGCGGACAGGGCGAGCCCGTTGGGCCAGCCCGCGGCTCTGGTCTCCGACAGCAGGGTGAGGCCGGAGCCGTCGGGCAGATGGACGTCGGCGACGCAGATGTCGCGGGGGTTGCCGATGCGGGGACGAGCCTCCGCGACGGACGAGGCTTCGATGACATCGCGTACGCCGAGCGCCCACAGGTGGCGGGTGACGGTGGAACGGACGCGTGGATCGGCCACGACCACCATGGCGGTCGGCTTGTTCGGGCGATAGGCGACCAGGCTTGCGGGCTGCTCTAGGAGAACGGACACCAGGCCTCCTGGGGTGCGGGACGGGGTCGGCTCATGGGGGATGAAGCCGGGACGAACCGTGCTTTCAAGGTCACAGTCGTCTTCGGCACCGAACCCGTCCGCCTTTAGGGGATGATCACGATTCGGTGAGTAACAATCCGTGCAATTCGGACAGTCGATCGATCATTCGAAGTCCGCGCGGCTTCGCTCTGCGCCGCTCTGCGCTCGGAAATGTCCGTATCGACAAAGTGACTCGACCAAGTGAGGGACGGGGGCGTGATCGGCCGGGAACAAGCGGATGATCGGCCCGGAACCGCCCCGCGCCGAGGCCGGTGACGGCCCGGCCGGCGGGCCCGTGGCCGGCTGCGGCTCCTCGGCCGACCGGGGGCCCCGCCGGGGGGCGTGGCCGCGGCCGGCCGGTGCGAGCGCGGCCGGCCGGCGTGGCCGCGGCCGGTCAGCGCGACTGCGGACCGCGCCGCTGCGGCAGCGTGACCACCGACGCGTCCCCCGGCCCGGCCGGCGGCAGGCCCGCGACCTGGGCGAGCAGATCGCACCAGGACGCCAGGTGCGCGGCGGTGTCCGGCACCCCGCCCAGGCCCTCCCGGGGCGTCCAGGACGCGCGGATCTCGATCTGCGAGGCGGCCGGGCGCGCGGACAGCCCGCCGAAGTAGTGCGAACTCGCACGCGTCACGGTGCCGCTCGGCTCGCCGTACCCCAGTCCGCGCGCCTGCAGCGCGCCGGTCAGCCAGGACCAGCACACCTCCGGCAGCAGCGGGTCCGCGGCCATCTCCGGCTCCAGCTCCGCGCGCACCAGCGTCACCAGCCGGAACGCGCCCCGCCAGGCCTCGTGCCCGGCCGGGTCGTGCAGCAGCACCAGACGGCCGTCGGCCAGGTCCTGCTCGCCGTCGACGACCGTCGCCTCCACCGCGTACGCGTACGGCGCGAGCCGCTGCGGCGCCGGGATCGGCTCCACCTCGACCTGGGGCCGCAGCCGCGCCGTCCTCAGCGCGTCGACGGCGGCCCGGAAGGGCGGCGGAACCGTCCTGCCCCCGTCCCGGACGTCCTCCTCGGTGTTCTTCGGTTCGTCCATTCCGCCAGCGTCGTCCGACAGTCGTCCCTGAGCCGCAGCCATGCGGGGAAGATTAAGGGGAACGGGCGCCCGGCGCAGGACAAGACACCCTCTTGCCGGGCGCCCGCGTCGCCACCGGGGCCGGGGGCGGGCGGAGCGGTTCCACGGCCGTGCGAGACTTGCCGTCGTGAGTGCCAACGACAGCCCCGCGAGCCAGCAGCCGACAGCGACGTCCGACGCGGTCAAGGATTCCGCCTTCCTGAAGGCGTGCCGGCGCGAGCCGGTGCCGCACACGCCCGTGTGGTTCATGCGGCAGGCGGGGCGCTCCCTGCCGGAGTACCGCAAGGTGCGCGAGGGCATCCCCATGCTGGAGTCCTGCATGCGGCCCGAGCTGATCACCGAGATCACCCTGCAGCCGGTGCGCCGGCACGGCGTGGACGCGGCGATCTACTTCAGCGACATCGTGGTCCCGCTCAAGGCCATCGGCGTCGACCTCGACATCAGGCCCGGCGTCGGCCCGGTCGTCGAGCGCCCGGTCCGCACCCGCGCCGACCTCGCGCAGCTGCGCGACCTGGCCCCCGAGGACGTGCCCTACGTCACCGAGGCGATCGGCCTGCTCACCCGCGAGCTCGGCGCCACCCCGCTCATCGGCTTCGCGGGCGCCCCGTTCACCCTCGCGAGCTACCTCGTCGAGGGCGGCCCGTCCCGCACGTACGAGAACGCCAAGGCGATGATGTACGGCGACCCCGAGCTGTGGGCCGACCTGCTGGACCGTCTCGCCGGCATCACGGCCGCCTTCCTGAAGGTGCAGATCGAGGCGGGCGCGAGCGCCGTCCAGCTCTTCGACTCCTGGGCCGGGGCGCTCTCCCCGGCCGACTACCGCCGCTCGGTGCTGCCCGCCTCGGCGAAGGTCTTCCAGGCGGTCGCGTCCTACGGCGTGCCGCGCATCCACTTCGGCGTCGGCACCGGTGAACTCCTCGGCCTCATGGGCGAGGCGGGCGCCGACGTCGTCGGCGTGGACTGGCGCGTCCCGCTCGACGACGCCGCCCGCCGGGTCGGCCCCGGCAAGGCGCTGCAGGGCAACCTCGACCCGGCGGTCCTCTTCGCCCCGCGGGAGGCGGTGGAGGCCAGGACCCGCGAGGTCCTGGACGCCGCGGCGGGCCTGGAGGGCCACGTCTTCAACCTCGGCCACGGCGTGATGCCGTCCACCGACCCGGACGTGCTCACCCGTCTCGTGGAGTACGTCCACACGCAGACCGCCCGCTGAGACGCCTGCGCCCGGGCCGGCCGCTCCGCCGGACCCGGGCCCCGGGTCCGGCACGGGGCACGTGAGCCCTGCCCCGTGCGGGCCGGCCCCCGCTCACCAGCCCGGCCGGGCCCGCCTGCCGAACAGCGCGCCGCGCGGCTCCGGGGGCGGCGGGGTGCCGGGGCGCAGCGGCCAGGCGATCAGCATGCCCGCCACGAAACCGGCGACGTGCGCCAGGTAGGCCACGGTGCCGGCCTGGGAGACGCCCCCGCCGGAGGAGTACACCGCCTGCAGCACGAACCACAGGCCCAGTACGATCCAGGCCGGCAGCCGCAGCGGCAGGAAGATCAGGAAGGGGACGAGGACCCAGACCCGGGCCCTCGGATACAGCACCAGATAGGCGCCCAGCACCCCGGCGATCGCCCCGGAGGCGCCGATCAGGGGATCCGCCGAGCCGGAGTTCGCGAGGGCGAAGACGTACGCGGCCGCGTAGCCGCAGACGAGGTAGAACAGCAGGAACCGCACGTGCCCCAAGCGGTCCTCGACGTTGTTGCCGAAGATCCACAGGAAGAGCATGTTGCCCAGCAGGTGCAGCCAGCCGCCGTGCAGGAACATCGCCGTGAGCACGCTCAGCTCCGGCGACTTGTCGTAGCCCGGCGGCCCGACCACGCAGCCCGGCCCCTGCGGGCCCAGGCCGGTCTCGCCCGTGGGCACCACCTGCGGCATCCGGTGGTGGATCAGCTCCCGCGGCACCGCCGCGTACTGGTCCAGGAACGCCTGGAGGTGACACAGCTGCGCCAGGCTGCCCTCGCCCGTCACGGAGCCGGCGAGGCCCGGTGTGAACAGGAAGACCAGGATGTTCGCGGCGAGCAGCGCGTACGTCACCCAGGGGGTGCGGCGCACGGGGTTCACGTCATGCACGGGGATGACCACGGGGGACTAGTGCCCGTTGCGCAGGGGGCGAATCGGTGGACACGGCCGTCCGGGTCCGCGTACGGCTCCCCGGCCGCCCGCCGGGCGGACCCGGCGGGCCGTCGGCCGGGTCAGCGGGACCGCGTGAACCGCACGGCGGGCCGAGCGGACCGCTCGGCGGGCCGGTGCGGCCCTCACCCCGCCCGCCGCACCTCCTGCGCCGCCTTGCGGGCCGCCACCAGCACCGGGTCCCACACCGGGGAGAAGGGCGGGGCGTAACCCAGGTCCAGGGAGGTCATCGCGTCGACCGTCATCCCTGCCGTGAGGGCCACCGCCGCCACGTCCACCCGCTTGCCCGCGCCCTCCCGGCCCACGATCTGCACGCCCAGCAGACGGCCCGTGCGGCGCTCGGCGAGCATCTTGACGGTCATGGGGGAGGCGCCGGGGTAGTAGCCCGCGCGGCTGGTGGACTCGACGGTGGCCGTGACGTACCGCAGGCCCGCCCGGCGGGCGTCCTTCTCGCGCAGGCCGGTGCGGGCGATCTCCAGGTCGCACACCTTGCTGACGGCCGTGCCGACCACGCCGGGGAAGGTGGCGTAGCCGCCGCCCACGTTGGTGCCGATGACCTGGCCGTGCTTGTTGGCGTGGGTGCCCAGGGCGATGTGCCGCTCCTGGCCGGAGACCAGGTCGAGGACCTCGACGCAGTCGCCGCCGGCCCAGACGTTCTCCTGGCCGCGCACCCGCATGGCCCGGTCGGTCAGCAGGCCGCCGTGGGCGCCGAGGGGCAGACCGGCCGCCTCGGCGAGCGTCGTCTCCGGGCGTACGCCGAGGCCGAGCACGACCACGTCCGCCGGGAACTCGGCGTCCCGGGTGGCCACCGCCCGCACCCGGCCGTCGGCGCCGGTGCGCACCCCGGTGACCTCGGCGTCGCCGACCATCGTGATGCCCAGGCCCGTCATGGCCTCGTGCACCAGGCGGCCCATGTCCGGGTCGAGCGTGGACATCGGCTCGCGGGCGCGGTCGACGACCGTCACCTCGTAGCCGCGGTCGATGAGCGCCTCCGCCATCTCCACGCCGATGTAGCCCGCGCCGACCACCACCGCCCGGCGGCCCCGCGTGCGGGCCAGGGTGTCGAGGAGTTCCTGGCCGTCGTCCAGGGTCTGCACCCCGTGCACGCCGGGCGCGTCGACGCCGGGAATGCCGGGCCGGACCGGGCGGGCGCCGGTCGCGACGACGAGGTGGTCGTACGACGTCCAGGACTCGGCGCCGGAATCCACGTCCCGGGCGCGCACCCGCCCCCGGTCGAGGTCGATCTCCGTGACCTCGGTGCGCATCCGCAGGCCGATGTCGCGCGCCCGGTGCTCCTCGGGCGTGCGGGCGATCAGCCGGTCGCGGTCGGGGACGGCGCCGCCCACCCAGTACGGGATGCCGCACGCCGAGTAGGAGGTGAAGTGGCCCCGCTCGAACGCCACGATCTCCAGCTCGCCGGGCCCCTTCATCCGGCGGGCCTGCGACGCCGCGGACATCCCCGCGGCGTCCCCGCCGATCACCACCAGTCGCTCCGCGGCACCCCGTGCACGGCTCATGTCCATGCGCACACGCTACGGGGTGGGGGTGGTTCGGTCCCGCCCCTTTCCGCGCGCGGGCCCGCTGCCGGCGGAGCCGTCCGTGGCGGTGCAGCCGGTGAGCGCCGGGGCCGCGGCCGCCGGCAGCGGCACCCGGGGAGGGGCGGGGCGTGCGGAAGGCCGCACGCCCACACGGGCATCTCCCGGGCCGTGGTGACCGGCCCCCCGCGGCGCCGGGCCGGTCGCGGACGTCCGGCCGGGACGGTTGCGACGCGGCCACGGCGGGGACCCGGTCCGGGCGCCCGGTCGCGACGGCCGCCGTCGGCGGCGTCTGAGAAGGTGGAGCCATGAGCGGAGCACGTACGGGCACGGACCACGTCGTCGTCATCGGGGCCGGCATCGCCGGGCTGGCGGCCGCCCACCGGCTGCTGGGGCACGGATCGCGGGTGACCGTCCTGGAGGCGGCCGAGCGCGTCGGCGGCAAGCTGCTGCCCGGCGAGATCGCCGGTGTCCGTGTCGACCTCGGCGCCGAGTCGATGCTGGCGCGCCGCCCCGAGGCCGTCGGCCTCGCCCACGAGGTGGGCCTCGCCGACCGCCTCCAGCCGCCGGCCACCGCGACGGCCTCCCTGTGGACCCGCGGCGCCCTGCGCCCCATGCCCAGAGGGCACGTCATGGGCGTCCCCGGTACCGCCTCCGCCCTCGCCGGCGTCCTGTCCGAGGAAGGGCTGGAGCGCATCGAACGCGACGCCGACCTGCCCCGCACCGAGATCGGCGACGACGTGGCGGTGGGGGAGTACGTGGCGGCGCGCCTGGGCCGCGAGGTCGTCGACCGCCTGGTGGAGCCGCTGCTGGGCGGGGTGTACGCGGGCGACGCGTACCGCATCTCCATGCGCCTGGCCGTCCCGCAGCTGTTCCGGGCCGCGCGGACGCACACCTCCCTGCTGGAGGCGGTGCGCGCCGTCCAGGCCGGGGCGGCCGGCGGCCAAGGGGCCGGGCCGGTGTTCATGGGCGTCGAGGGCGGGGTCGGCACCCTGCCGCTCGCGGTCGCGGAGTCGGTGCGGGCGCGCGGCGGCGAGATCCTGACCGGGACGCCGGTGACCCGGCTGCGCCGCGAGGCGCCCACCGGGTGGCGGGTCGTCGCCGGTGACCGCGTCCTGCGCGCGGACGCCGTGGTCGTCGCCGTCCCCGCGCCCGCCGCCGCCGGCCTGCTGCGCGCCGAGGCCCCGGCGGCCGCCGCCGAGCTGGCCGCCGTCGAGTACGCCTCCATGGCCCTGGTCACCCTCGCCTACCGCCGCGCCGACGCCGCCCTGCCCGAGGGCAGCGGCTTCCTCGTGCCGCCGGTCGACGGGCACACCATCAAGGCGTCCACCTTCGCCTCGAACAAGTGGGGCTGGATCGCCGCCGAGGACCCCGGCCTCGTCGTCCTGCGCACCTCCGTCGGGCGGTACGGCGAGACGGAGATCCTCCAGCGCGACGACGCGGACCTGGTCGAGGCCTCCCGGCGCGACCTGCGGGAGGCGACCGGCCTGGACGCCGTCCCGGTCGCCACCCGCGTCACCCGCTGGGACGGCGGCCTGCCCCAGTACCCCGTCGGCCACCACGCGCGCGTGGCCCGCATCCGCGAGCACGTCGCCGGGCTGCCGGGCCTCGCCGTGTGCGGCGCGCCGTACGACGGCGTCGGCATCCCGGCGTGCATCGCGAGCGCGTACGCGGCCGTGGACCAGATCCACGGCGACCTGCGCGGTATGCGGCGGCTCACCGCCGACCCGGTGCAGAGCCTGCACGGCGGAGCGGGAGAATGAGGGACATGAGTGACGACGCCCCCACCACCGCGCCCGACCGGATCCCGAACAAGGGCAAGCTGGCCAGGGACCTCAACGAGGTCATCCGCTACACCCTCTGGTCCGTCTTCCGGCTGAAGGACGCGCTGCCCGCGGACCGCGCCGGGTACGCCGACGAGGTCCAGGAGCTGTTCGACCAGCTCGCCGCGAAGGACGTGACCGTCCGCGGCACCTACGACGTCTCCGGTCTGCGCGCCGACGCCGACCTGATGATCTGGTGGCACGCCGAGACCAGCGACCAGCTCCAGGAGGCGTACAACCTCTTCCGCCGCACCCGGCTGGGCCGCGCCCTGACGCCGGTGTGGTCCAACATGGCGCTGCACCGCCCGGCCGAGTTCAACCGCTCGCACATCCCGGCGTTCCTCGCCGACGAGACGCCGCGCAACTACGTCAGCGTCTACCCCTTCGTGCGGTCCTACGACTGGTACCTGCTGCCGGAGGAGGACCGCCGCCGGATGCTCGCCGACCACGGCAAGATGGCCCGCGGCTACCCGGACGTGCGCGCCAACACGGTCGCCTCGTTCTCGCTGGGCGACTACGAGTGGATCCTCGCCTTCGAGGCCGACGAGCTGCACCGCATCGTCGACCTCATGCGTCACCTGCGCGGTTCGGAGGCCCGCCTGCACGTCCGGGAGGAGGTGCCGTTCTTCACCGGGCGCCGCAAGGACGTCGCCGAGCTGGTGGCGGGGCTGGCCTGACCCGGCGCGGCACGGGCGGGGCGGCCTGATCAGCGCGCCGCCCGGACGGGCCGCGGTTCCGGGCGCGGGGCGCAGGACGCGTTCCGCGCCGGGAGGCGGCCCTCCAGCAGGTACGCCTCCACATGGGCGTTGACGCAGCGGTTCGGGCCGCCCGCCAGGCCGTGCGAGCCGGCGCCCCGCTCGGTCACCAGGACCGAGCCCGGCAGCCGGCGGTGGAGTTCGAGGGCGCCGTCGTAGGGGGTGGCGGCGTCCCGCTCGGCGGCCAGGAGCAGCGTCGGCGGCAGCCGCCCCGGCGCGGTCCGCACGTCGAGCGGCCGCTGCCGGGGCGCCGGCCAGTAGGCGCACGGCAGGTTCGTCCACACGTTGTCCCACGTCCCGAACGGCGCCACCCGCGCGAGCCGTGTGTTGTCCCGGTCCCACACCTCCCACTCCGTCGGCCAGGGCGCGTCGTTGCACTCGACGGCCAGGTACACCGCGCGCGTGTTCTCCGCCTCCGCCGCCGCCTCGGGATGCGGCCCCGCCTGCTCGACCAGCGGCCCGGAATCCCCCCTCAGGTACGCCGCCAGGGCGTGCGCGCGGTGCGGCCAGAAGTCGTCGTGGTACCCGGCCTGCAGGAACGCCTTCCGCAACTGCTCCGGCCCCACCGTGCCCCCGGCGGGCTCCACCGCGAGGCGCGCGCTCGCCCGCTCGTAGCCGCGCCGCACCTCCTCGGGCGTGCCGCCCAGCCCGTACACGGCGTGGTGCCGGGCCGCCCACGCCCGGAAGTCCGCCCAGCGGGTCTCGAACGCCAGCGACTGGTCGAGGTTGTTGCGGTACCAGATCTCCCCGGGGGCGGGATCGACCACCGAGTCGAACACCATCCGCCGCACGTGCGAGGGGAACAGCGTCGCGTACAGCGCCGCGAAGTACGTGCCGTAGGAGGAGCCCAGGAACGTCAGCCGCTCCTCGCCGAGCGCCGCCCGCAGCACGTCCAGGTCGCGGGCGTTGTTCAGGGAGTGGTAGTGCCGCAGCGCGGAGCCCGCCCGCTCGGCGCAGCCGCGGGCCAGGGCCCTGGCCCGCGCGATGCGTTCCCTCTTGTCCGCCTCCGAGGGATGCGCCGGCGCCCGCGCGGGCGCCTCGGCGAGCTGCTCCGGGTCCTGGCACGACAGGGGCGCCGAGCGGCCGACCCCGCGCGGTGCGTAGCCGACGAGGTCGTACGCCGCCGCGATCCGCTTCCACTCGGGCACCGCACCGATCAGCGGGAACGCCATGCCGGAGGCGCCGGGCCCGCCCGGGTTGAGGACCAGGGCGCCCTGCCGGGGCACCTTCCGCCCGCTGTCGCGCGGGTCCTTCCGCGTGGCCCGCACCCGGCTGACGGTGAGCCTGATCTGCCGGCCGTCGGGACGCGCGTAGTCGAGCGGGACGGTCACCGTGCCGCACCGCACGCCGTCCGGCAGGTCCTGCTCCGCGGGGCAGGGGCCGAAGTCGATGCCGGCGGCTGCGGCCCGTGCGGCGGCCACCGCGGTGCCGCGCCGCTCGGCCGCGCCGGGGACCGCGGGGGCGCCGCCCGCGGGGGCGGCAACGAGGGTGCTCAGCAGCAAGGACCCGGCGGCCGAGCAGAGGACGGCGGCTCTCATCGCGTAGCCCTTCGGGGTGCGGACAGCGGCAGAAGGGATGTTTCGCCCGGTGCCGGGGGAAGGCAAGCACCGTCCGCCGGTGTCGGCGCCGAACGCCCGGTGCGCCCCGGCGGTCTCAGCCGTGCCGTTCGCGGTGCGCGAGGGCCGCGCGCAGTTCCGGCTCGCCGACCGCGCGGATGCCGCGTACGGCGACGGCGGCGAGGTACGCACGGTCGTCCCCGGCGCCGTCGGCGCGCCGGGCCAGCGCGTGCAGCAGCCGCTGCCCGGCGGGGGAGGCCCAGCGCGAGTACGGGTGGGCCTCGATCCGCGCCAGGACGAGGCAGCCCAGCGTCAGGGCGAGCGGCAGCGCGAACCACAGGGCGACCAGGTGCCGCGGCACGTCCGCCGGCACCGGCAGCGCGAGGGCGGCCGCGCCCAGCGCGGACACGGCCGCCGCGGCGAGCCGCACCCGCCGCACCTCGTCCGCGACGCCGTTGCCGGCGCCGTCCGGCACGGCCAGGCCCGCTTCGACGAGCCGGTCGGCGAGGCCGCGCACCGCGTCCGCCGCCGCCGTGGCGGCCCGCACCGGCGCGATCCGGGACTGCCCCTCGGGTCCGATGGCCCTGATGACGGACCGCTCCATCGCGTCGCGTCCGTGCGGATCGACGACGGTCGCCCACCCGGTGTGCGCCAGCAGCAGCCGGCGCCGGCGCGCCATGGAGACCAGGGTGAGGTCGGCGACCCGCCGGGGCCCGCCGGACAGGAACGCGGCCTCGTACAGCGTCAGTTCGCGTTCCCGGGCCGCGGTCGCGCCGCCGGTGTCCACGGCCGCCGCCCGGGCGGCGGCCAGGCACAGCCGCGCGCACGCCGTGCCGGCCACGGCCCAGGCCGGCAGCAGCAGAAGGAGCCAGAACATGCCGTGTTTCTATGCCAGGGCCGGGCCCGGACGCCAGGGGATTTCGCCCTCCGGGCCGCGGCGCCCCGGCCTGCGACGTCCCCCGCCCCGCGCCCGGGCGCGGCGGTCAGCGGCGCAGCAGCACCCGCCGGGTGGCGCGGGCCAGGCGGACCGCCGGCCGCGCGGACCACGGCACCGGCCCCGACCGCTCCCGCCACCACCGGCGCAGCTCGTGCCGGGCCCGGGGGTCCCGCGGCCGGCCGTCGCGCAGCAGGTGCCCGGCGAAGTCCAGCGCGTCCCGGCGGTAGCCGCCGGTCATCGGGCGGCCGTGGGCGTAGGCGAGGAAGGCCGGCCGGTACTCCTCGCCGAGGATCTCCGGCAGTTCGGGCGCGACCTTGGCCACGACGTCCGCCCGCTTCCCGGCGAGCGCCCGCGCCTGCACCCGCAGCCGTACCCGGTCGAACCCCTCCGGCGCCGGCGCCCCGGCGACCAGCGCGGACAGCAGCGCGGCCTGGGCGAGCCCGAGCCGCTCACGGACGGAGCCGTCCGGGGCGGACTCCTCGCCCGCGGGGGCGGGCGTCCCGGGGGAGGCGGGGGCGCGTTCCCGGACGCGCCGGGGAGCTCCGGCCGGTCCGGCGGGTTCCCCGGCCGAGGCGCGGCCCTTCGCCACGGCCTCCCCGATCGCCCTCACCTCCCCCTCCAGCTCGGCCGGTCCGGGGAAGTTCTCGTCCCGTTCCAGGAGCACGCCGGGCAGGGCGGTGCGGGACGCGAGGTCGGTGAGGATGCCCAGGACCGGCTCGGGCACGGGGTGGGCGTGGCTGTCGTGCCAGACGCCGTCGCGTTCGAAGCCGCCCGCGACATGGACGTAGGCGATGGCCTCCAGCGGCAGTCCGGCGAGCGCCTCGGCCGGGTCCTCGCCGCGGTTGACGTGGTTGGTGTGCAGGTTCGCCACGTCGATGAGGAGCCGCACCCCGGTCCGGTCGGCCAGCTCGTACAGGAACTGACCCTCCGTCATCTCCTCGCCGGGCCAGGAGAACAGCGCGGCGATGTTCTCCACGGCGAGCGGCACGGGCAGCGCGTCCTGCGCGATGCGCACGTTCTCGCACAGCACGTCGAGGGCGTCCCGGGTGCGCGGCACCGGCAGCAGGTGCCCCGCCTCCAGCCGCGGGGAGGCGGTCAGCGGGCCGCCCGCCCGCACGAACGCGATGTGCTCGGTGACCAGGGGGGAGCCCAGCGCCTCGGCCCGCTCGGCCAGCGCCCTCAGCCGCCCCGCGTCGGGCCGGTCCGCGCCGCCGAGGCCGAGCGCGACGCCGTGCGGCACGACGGTCACGCCGCGCTCGCGCAGCCGCAGCAGCGACTCGGGCAGATGGCCGGGGCAGACGTTCTCGGCCACGACCTCGACCCAGTCGATGCCCGGCATGCGCTCCACGGCGTCCGCGATCTCCGGCCGCCACCCGATGCCCGTGCCCAGTCGCTCCATCGTCGCCCCCTCCTCCACCCGGCCACTCGCTCACCCGGACCCCCCGGGGCGTCCCCGCGGGACGTGACGGGGATATGGCCCCGCGGTGCGCGGCCGAACCCCCTCACGGACACGTTCAGAGCAACATTTGAGGTTCGGGAAGGCCGCCGCCGATCCGGCCCGGCGAGGCGAGGCCCGCCGCCGCGGGCGGGTGCGCGCGGCGGCCGCGGGGCGCCGCAGGGCGCCCGGAAGGGGATACGGACCCGGACGGCGCGGACGCGCTACCGCAGCGCGGGATGGTCCGCGACGACCGTGCAGGAGCCCGGCGCGATCTCCGTGAAGCCCGCGTCCCGCACCAGCGGCAGCCCGGCGGCGGTCAGCCCGGGCCAGCGCGCGGGCTCCGCGGTGCGCACGGCGAGGGGGAAGCCCGCGTCGCGCCAGGCGGCGCGTTCCTCGCCGGACAGCTCCCACCAGGCGAGCTGGGCCCCGTGGCCCGCCTGCGCCATCGCCTTGCCGGCCGACATCTCCAGCTCGGGGTTCAGCCACAGCACGGGCGCGGACGGGTCCGCCGCCGGCGGCGGCTCGGGGTCGTCGAGGTCGGTGCCGGAGACCTGGAGCCGGGCCAGGTCCCTGGGCCAGCCGTCCAGCGGGACCGGCGGGAAGACCCGCACCTCGGCCGTCTTGCCGGTGACCGTGATGCCGGGCAGCGCCTCGGCGCGCCGCCACTCGGCGCCGCGCGCCCGCCGCACCACCTTGCGGATCCGGGCGTCCTGCCAGTCCCGCACGGCCCCGGCCCAGACGCCGTCGCCCGCCGACCGCTCGTCGGCGAGCAGCACCAGCACGGCGCGGGCCGCGGTCTCCAGCGCGTCGGTACGGGCCGGCGGGGCCGCCCGCTCGATCCGCACGACCAGCGGGAGGACGAACTGGGGGGCCCGGTCGCGGGGGTCGGGTTCGGTCCGGAAAGGGCTGTCGCTCACGGATGCAGGGTACGGGACCGCCCCGGTCTCACCCCGAGCAGGCCGTGCGCTGGGCCTCCTGCCACTCGCAGACCGGGCAGAGGGTGATCCCCCGGTAGGACTCCGGGTGCTCCGTCGGCTCCCGGCACAGCACGCACTCCGCGTACGGGGGCCCGTCGGCCCTGGGCGGTGGTTCGGCCCCGGTGATGAGGCAGTAGTCCTCGCTCATGCCCCCAGCCTAGGACGGCCGCGTCCGCGGCGCGGTCAGCGCCGGCCGGCGGCGGTGCCGACCAGCTCGGACACCCTGACGAACCGGAAGCCCTGCCGGCGCAGTTCCGGCACGACGGCCCGCACGGCCCGCTCGGTCGCCGGGGCGGCGCTGCGGGTGCAGTGCAGGACGACCACGGAGCCCGGCCGCACCCCGTCCAGCACCTGCCGGGCCACCGCGTCCGCGTCCGTCGCGAACGCGTCCCCGCTCACCACGTCCCACTGCACGGCGGTGACGCCGGTGGCGGTCAGCTCCCGCAGGGCCCGCCGGTCGTAGCAGCCGCCGGGGAAGCGGAAGTACGGCTTGGGATCGGGCACGCCCGCCTTCCGGAACGCCGCGTAGGCCCGCTCGACGTCGGCCCGCATCCGGCTTCGGGGCATGGTGGGCAGGCCGTAGCAGTCGCCGGTGAAGGCGTGGTGGCTGTAGGAGTGGTTGGCGACCTCGAAGAGCGGGTCCCGCCCGATGGACCGGGCCTGGTCCGGGTACTGCTCGGCCCACCGGCCCGTCATGAACACCGTGGCCGGCACCCTCAGCTCCCGCAGCGCCGCGATCAGGCCCGGGTTGTCGAACCGCTCGCCCGCCGCGGCCCGCGCTCCCTGCCCGGCGGTCATGTCGGCGTCGAAGGTGAGGGCGACGGCCCTGCCCCCGGTGCGCGGACCGTGCCGGAAGACGGGGGTGAGGCCCGCGGGGCCGGGGGCGAGGGTGGGGACCCGCGTCGGGACGGCGGACGGCGCGGCGGCGGACGGCGCGGCGGAGGCCGGGCGGGGCGCGCGGGGCGCCTGGGCGGTGCCGCAGGCGGCGAGGGCGGCGCTCAGCAGACAGGCGGCCGCGACGCGTCGTGCACGTGTGATCACCGTACGAACGTACGGTGGCGCGCCGGACGGGGCGGTCGGCGCGCCGGGGCGCCGGCCGCGCGGTCACCCGTCCGGCGGCGCGCCGCCCTCGCGTCCGCCGCCCGCCGTCAGATGTCCCGCCGCTCCAGCGGCCGCGTCGCCGGCCCCTGGATCACCTTGCCGTCCGTGTCGAAGCGGGAGCCGTGGCAGGGGCACTCCCAGGCGCGTTCGGCGGCGTTGAAGTCGACCAGGCAGCCGAGGTGGGTGCAGCGCGCGGAGACGGCGTGCAGGGCGCCGTCGTCGTCCCGGTAGACCGCCACGCGCCGGCCGTCGACCCGGACGACGGCGCCCTCGCCGGGCGGCAGGGCGTCCACCGGCGGCGCGGGCCTGAGCCGGTCGCCGACGAAGTGACCGGCGACCTTGGCCTGCGTCATGAGGAACTGCGGCGCCTCGCGCACCGTCGTGCGCAGCCGGCGCGGGTCGTACAGCTCGCTCCACGCGCACGGCTCGCCGGTGATCAGCGCGGTGAGCAGCCGGCCCGCCATCACGCCGCCGCTCATGCCCCAGCCGCCGAAGCCGGTGGCCACATAGGTGTGCCGGGCGCCCGGGTGCAGCGGGCCGACCAGGGGCACGGTGTCGGTGGGGTCGTTGTCCTGCGTGGCCCAGGCGTGGGTGAGCTCGACGCCGGGGAAGTGCTCGCCGGCCCAGGCGGACAGCTTCTCGAAGCGGGCGCGGGTGTCGCCGGTGCCGGGCGTGAAGTGCTCCCCGGTGATCACCAGCAGCCGCCGGGCGCCGTCGGTGCCGTGGGGCGCGGTGCGGACCGAGCGGGTGCCCTCGTCCGGGGTGATGTACATGCCGCCCGGGTCGCGGTCCGCCTCGACGGTCCCGGCGACCACCAGCTCGCGGCGCGGGGAGAGCCGGGTGAACAGCAGGGCCCGGTCGAAGACCGGGTAGTGCGTGGCGACCACGACGTCCCGGGCGGTCACCGTCGCGCCCGTGCCGGTCGACACCCGGCACGGCTCGCCCTCGTCCAGGCCGTGCACGGTGGTGTGCTCGAAGACCCGCCCGCCGCGGCGGACCAGGTCGTCGGTGAGGGCCAGCAGGTACTTGCGCGGATGGAACTGCGCCTGCCCGGTGACCTCGACCGCGCCCGCCACGGGGAACGGCAGTCCCGTCTCCGTCACGAACGAGGCCGGCAGGCCCGCCTCCCGGGCGGCGGCCGCCTCGGCGCGCAGCTCGTCCACCCGGCCCGCGTCGCACGCGTAGGTGTAGGCGCTGCGGCGCTCCCAGTCGCAGTCGATGCCGAGTTCCGCCACGATCCCGGCGGCGCGTTCGACCGCCTCGGACTGCGAACGGGCGTACAGGCGGGCGCCCTCGGGGCCGCGGGTGCGCCGCAGCTTGTCGTAGACCAGGCCGTGCAGGGCGGTGAACTTGGCGGTGGTGTGGCCGGTGACGCCGGCCGCGATCCGCCCGGCCTCCAGCACGGCCACGCTCCGCCCGGCCCGCGCCAGCTCCCACGCCGTGCTCAGCCCGGCGATGCCGCCGCCGATCACGGCCACGTCGACGTCGAGGTCGTCCTCCAGCGCGGGGTACGTGCCGCCGGGGGCGGTCTGGAGCCAGTACGAGCCGTTGACGCGCGGGGTGTCTGCCATACGGCCCGGGTACCCCGCGGCGCCCGGACCTCACCGGGCGTGGCCGGGCCCCGCCGCCTTCCCGCCCGCCGCGCGACGCCGTGCACGCGCGTCGTGCCGGGCGGCCCGGGTGCGTCCCGTACGGGGCCCGGGGCCCGGCACGCCGGGAGCGCGCGTCCGACGCCGCGGGGCCCGCCCCGCGGGCGGACGGCGGCAAGGCGGCGACCGGGCCTAGCGGCGGTGCCAGGGACCCGTCACCGCGAACGTCGTCCCGGGCGCGTAGCAGTTGAGGTACATCGTCCGCCCGTCGGGGGAGAAGGTGACGCCGGCGAACTCGCCCCACTCCGGGTCCGCGGCGGCGCCGTCCGCCGCGATCGCCTGGCGGTTGCGGGCCATCGCGTACACCTCGCCGTGCCGGGTGACGCCGAAGACGTGCTGGGCGCCGGCGCCGTCCTCGCAGACCATCAGGCCGCCGCCGGCGGCGAGGCAGATGTTGTCCGGGGCCTCGCCGGGCAGCCGGACGTCGGTGTCGGGGCCGAAGACGACCACCAGGGTCAGGCGGCGCCGGTCCGGGTCGTACCGCCAGACCTGCCCGTGGTGGTCGGCCTGCGACCCCTCCGCGCTGCGGGCGAAGGACGACACGAAGCACACCGACCGCCCGCCCCAGTAGCAGCCCTCCAGCTTCTGCGCGTGCGTGATGCCCCTCGGGCCGAAGTCCTGCAGCCGGACGGGGGTCCGGGCGGCCTGCGGGTCCGGCACGTCGGCCCACTCGACGCCGTCGAAGCGGGCGCCGGGCTCCTGGACGCAGGACAGGTCGGGCACGCCGGGCACCCGCATCGCCTGCAGCCGACCGCCCGCGCGCAGCGAGCCGGGGCCGCCCAGCGGCTTGTCCGGCAGGAAGCGGTAGAACAGGCCGAAGGGCCGCTGGAAGGCGTCCTCGGTCTCGTACACCACGCCCCGCTGCGGGTCGACGGCGACCGCCTCGTGCGGGAAGCGGCCCAGCGCGGTCAGCGGGACCGCCCCGGTGCGGCGCGGGTCGGCCGGATCGACCTCGAAGACGAAGCCGTGGTCCTCGGCGTAGCCGGCGGTGCCGGCCCGGTCCTCGGTCTCCTCGCAGGTCAGCCAGGTGCCCCACGGGGTCGGCCCGCCCGCGCAGTTGACGGCCGTGCCGGCGATCGCGACCCGTTCCGACAGGACGCGGCCGCGGGAGTCCAGCGTCAGGGCCGTGCAGCCGCCCTTGGCCGCCGGGTCGTAGGTGAGGCCGTCGACCGGCGGGACCGGGAACCGGGCGTCGGCGCGGTTCTCGTGGTTGCGGACGAGGTGGACCCGGCCGTGTCCGCCCGCGAAGGCCGACATGCCGTCGTGGTGGGAGGGCACCGGGCCCTCGCCGGAGCGGAGCGGGTCGCCCTCGCGGGAGAGCACCCGGTAGCGGAAGCCCTCCGGGAGGTCGAGCAGTCCGTCCGGGTCCGGCACGAGCGGGCCGTAGCCGGTGTGGCCCAGGTCCTGGGCGGCGGCGGTGCCGGCGAAGAGCTCGGACAGGGCTCCGGTGAAGGCGATGCCCGCTCCCAGGGCACCGGTGCGGGCGAGCAGCTGACGTCGGGTCGTGGCACGACCGGTCTCTGTCATGGGACGGCCTTCCTGCTGGCGGACAGGAACTGTGACCCGCCGTGTCTATCACCCGCCGCCCGGTGCGGGAACCATCCGGAAGGCGCGCGTCATCCGGCGATGCGCCCCGGCGGCGCCTCCTGGCCCTTCTCCAGGAAGCGCAGCAGCTCCACCGGGATGGGCAGCACCAGCGTGGAGTTCTTCTCCGCCGCCACCGCCATCACCGTCTGCAGCAGCCGCAGCTGGAGGGCGGACGGCGTGTCGGACATCGCCTGCGCAGCCTCCGCCAGCTTCTTCGACGCCTGGTACTCGGCATCGGCGTTGATGATCCGGGCGCGCCGCTCGCGGTCGGCCTCGGCCTGCCGGGCCATGGACCGCTTCATCGTGTCCGGCAGCGACACGTCCTTGATCTCCACGCGGTCGATCTGCACGCCCCAGCCGATCGCCGGGCTGTCGATCATCAGTTCCAGGCCCTGGTTGAGCTTCTCGCGGTTGGACAGCAGGTCGTCCAGGTCGCTCTTGCCGATGATCGAGCGCAGCGAGGTCTGCGCCATCTGGGAGACCGCGAAGCGGTAGTCCTCGACGTTGACGATCGCCGCCGCCGCGTCGACGACCTTGAAGTAGACGACCGCGTCGACCCGCACGGTGACGTTGTCGCGGGTGATGCCCTCCTGGGCGGGGACGGGCAGCGTCACGATCTGCATGTTGACCTTGCGCAGCCGGTCCACGGCGGGGACGATCAGCGTGAAGCCGGGCCGGCGGACATCGCCGTGCAGACGTCCGAGGCGGAAGACCACCCCGCGCTCGTACTGCTTGACGACCCGCGCCGCCGCGGCCGCGTACAGCACGCCTGCGGAGCCGGTCGCCACCGCCGCCGTCAGCAGCTCCTCAAGCATGACGACCTCCCGTCCAGAGGTCCGTTACGGATGTTCCTGTCACGATATGCCCGATGCCCGGTCCGGGGCCATGGCCCCGGACCGGGCGACAGGAACGGACGGCGGGGACGCCGGCGTCAGACCGCCGTGACCTTCGGCGGCTCGGCGACCTCCGCCCGCCCGGCGGCCTTCGGCGGTTCCGTGACCTTCACGGGGTCCGTGCCGACCCTGCTGTGCCGCTCGGCCCAGTCCTCCAGGGCCGTCCGGCAGGCGTGGTCGAGGTGGTGCAGCCCGGACAGGTCCAGCTCGACGGGCCGGTCCTGGGGCAGCGCCTCCAGGCTGTCCAGGATCCTCGGCAGCCGGAGGAAGGTCGCGTTGCCCGACAGGTACGCCTGGACGGGCCCGGCGCCCTTGTCGACGATCTCCAGCTTGACGTGCGAGGCCTCCCAGGCGGTCTTGATCACCGCCAGCGCCAGACCGATGAGCACGCCCTCGAACATGTTCACCGCGACGATCGACACGGCGGTGACCACCAGGATCAGCGCCTCACCGCGGTGCGACCGCCACAGCGCGACGACGCTGCGGAACGGGATCAGCTTCCACCCCGCGTGGACCAGGATGCCCGCCAGCGCCGGCAGGGGGATCAGAGCCAGCGCGGACGGCAGCAGCGCCGCGAACAGCAGCAGCCACACGCCGTGCAGCACCCGGGACGCCTTGGTCCGCGCGCCGGCCCCGACATTGGCGGAGCTGCGCACGATCACCGCGGTCATCGGCAGCGCGCCCAGCACGCCGCAGACGGCGTTGCCCGCGCCCTGCGCCATCAGCTCCTTGTCGTACTGGGTGCGCGGACCGTCGTGCAGCCGGTCCACCGCGGCGGCGCTGAACAGCGACTCGGCGGAGGCGATCAGGGTGAAGGCGAGAATGGTGCCGATCAGAGCCGGGCTGGCCAGCTCCCCGAAGGCGTCCAGGCCGGGCGGCTGGATGGCGCCCAGCAGGCCGTGCACCTCGACGGTGGCGACCGGCAGGCTGAACGCGAGCGTGGCCAGCGTCGCCAGGATCACCGCGGCGAGCGCGCCGGGCACCGTCTGCGCCGCCTTCGGCAGCTTCTTCCACAGCACCACCACCGCGACGGTGCCCGCGCCGATGGCGAGCGAGGCGAGCGCCGCGGTGCTGCCGAGGGCGTCGACGGCGGCCCCGGGCAGCCCCAGGATCTTGTCGATGCCGGAGGCGGGGGCCTCCAGCCCGGCCGCCGCGTACAGCTGACCGGCGATGATCACCAGACCGATTCCGGCCAGCATGCCCTCGACCACCGAGACGGATATCGCCCGGAACCAGCGCCCCAGTTTCAGGGCGCCCATGACGAGCTGGAGCAGTCCGGCGACCAGCACGATGACCCCGAGCGCGGGCAGCCCGAACTCGCTGACGGCCTCGAAGACCAGCACGGTCAGACCGGCGGCCGGCCCGGACACCTGCAGGCTGCTGCCCGGCAGCAGACCGGTGACGATGCCGCCCACGATGCCGGTGACCAGGCCGAGTTCGGCCGGGACCCCGGAGGCGACGGCGACGCCCACGCACAGCGGCACGGCGACCAGGAACACGACGATGGAGGCGGTGAAGTCCTGCCTCAGGTAAGGGAACCTGCTCATCGCGTCCCTCACAGCGCCTCGAAGGAGTCGGTCTGCGCGCGGTGTTCCCGCACGGCTCCGGTGTGCACCTCGTAGTACCAGCCGCGCAGCCGGAGCCGGCCGTCGGCCAGCCGCTGCTCGACGCACGGGTAGGACCGCAGCCGCAGCAGCTGGGTCAGGACGTGGTTCTGCACGGCCTCGGCGACCGTCGGGTCGTTCGCGTCGGACGCCTTAGGGTCCTCCGCGGCGTGCGCGAGCCAGTCGCGCACGGCTGGCACGGCGCCGAGGTCGTCGCCGCGCACCAGCGCGCCGACGGCACCGCAGTGGGAGTGGCCGCAGACCACGATGTCGCCGACGCCGAGCACCTCCACCGCGTACTCGATGGTGGCCGCCTCGCCGGTGGGGGTGCCGGAGCCGTACGGCGGAACGATGTTGCCCGCGGTGCGCAGCTCGAACAGCTGGCCGGGGCGGGCACCCGTGATCAGGGCCGGTACGACCCGGGAGTCGGAGCAGGTGATGAACAGGACCTCGGGCGACTGGCCTTCGGCCAGTTTGGCGAACTCCTCAGGGCGCTGTCCGAACGTGCGGGCGTTGTCGATGAGGGGCTGCATAGGGGATTTCCTCCTGGCGCGCCAGTGGGGGGCGCGTCGGGCCAACAGGACAGAGGTGGGGGGACTGCTCTGCTGCTCAGCAGCGGAACACCTGCAGGGCGGCCGGGGAGTGGGCGGCCGGCCGTCTGGGTGTGCTGTCGTACGCGGCGTGGGGTGCGGCCGGTTCGGGTGCGGCCGGGGCGCACGGCCCGGGCAGCGGGCGGTCGGGCGACTCGGCCGCGCAGTCGGTGGTGCGGTGCCGGTCGCGGACGCGCAGGGGACCGGTCGGATCCCCGAGGGTGCCGGATTTCTGGCAGTTCGCGTGCTCGTCGCGCTGGGCCTTCGCGGAGGGGTTCGCTCCGGGCTCGGCCAGGGTGCGACTCGTCGTGTGCGCGGATGCGAAGGACGCGGTGAGGGAGGAGAACTGGAGGGAGAACAGGACGACGGCGAGGAACGCGACCGCGATCCGGACTGTCGTGCCTCGCATCCTGCCCCTCCCTCCAGGAAGTTCACACCGTTTAGCGCGCACCAACGCTTGGTCAACGGATGGTCAAGAAACACCTTAGCCCGGCAAAGTCGTTTGCAGGGTTAACTGGACGTTTCAAGCTGAAGAGAGCCTGAAAACCGCACCTGACGCGGCGTGAAAACGCCCTTCAGAAGAGGAAGTCGGCGAGCTACCGGGTCCCGGTCACCGGGGTTCGACGAGGTGCCGGGCGTCCCGGGCGAGCGCGGTGAGCCGGGAGATCGCCCGGAAGTACTTCTTGCGGTAGCCGCCCCTGAGTATCTCCTCGGAGAACAGCTGGTCGAAGGGCAGGCCGGAGGCCAGGACCGGCACCTCGCGGTCGTAGAGCCGGTCGGCGAGGACGACGAGCCGCAGCGCCGTCGACTGGTCGGGCACCGGCCGCACGCCGGTGAGGCAGACGGCCCGCACGCCGTCGGTCAGGGCGCCGTACCGGCTGGGGTGGACGCGGGCGAGGTGCTCCAGGAGCTGCGGGAAGGCGTCGAGGGAGGCGCCCCGGGTGGCGTGCGCCGCCCGGGTCACCTGCTCGTCGGAGAACGGCGCCGGCGCCTCGGGCAGGCCGCGGTGGCGGTAGTCCTCGCCGTCGATGCGCAGGGTGCGGAAGTGGGCCGACAGGCCCTGGATCTCGCGCAGGAAGTCGGCCGCCGCGAACCGGCCCTCGCCGAGCTTGCCGGGCAGCGTGTTGGAGGTGGCGGCGAGCGCGACACCCGCGTCGACGAGCTTGCCGAGCAGGGTGGAGACCAGGACGGTGTCGCCCGGGTCGTCCAGCTCGAACTCGTCGATGCACAGCAGCCGGTGGCCGGAGAGCGTCCGCACGGTCTGCTGGAAGCCGAGGGCGCCGACCAGGTTGGTCAGCTCCACGAACGTGCCGAACGCCTTGCGGGCGGGCTCGGCGTCGGTGGCGTGCCACAGGGAGGCCAGCAGGTGGGTCTTGCCGACGCCGTAGCCGCCGTCGAGGTAGACGCCGCGGGGGCCGGTAGGGGCCTTCCTCGGCGCCTTCCCGAAGCCGAACAGCCGCCGCCTGCCGGATCCCGCGGCCGGCCCGCCGCCCAGTCCGGCCGCGAACTCCTCCAGGACGCGCACGGCCTCGGACTGGCTGGGCTGGTTCGGGTCCGGGAGGTAGGTGGCGAAGCGCACCGAGTCGAAGCGCGGCGGCGGCACCATCTCGGCCACCAGCCGCTCTGCGGGGACGTGCGGCTCACGGGCGCACAGGGACAGCGGAGCCGTGTCGGCTGTCGGGGTCGGCCCGGAGGCGGCGGAGGAGGTCGGCACGGTTCCCCATGCTAAGCGCCGTGCCACACTGCACGACATGCGACGCCTGTTCCCTGTGACCGACGAGACAGCAGCCGGCGCCCCGGCTCCGGGAGCCGGCGGGCCCTCCGGGGCTCCCGCGCCTTCCGGAGCGACCGCCGCGCCGGAGGCGTACCGGACCGCCGGCGCCACCGGACCGAACGGTTCCGGCCACGCGGACCGCGAGTGGAGCCTCGGCGAACTGGCCGCCGCCTACGCCTACCCCGACCCCGGACCCGGCGGGCGGCCGTGGCTGCGGGCCAACATGGTGTCCACGCTCGACGGGGCCGCGCAGCACGAGGGCCGCTCGCAGCCCATCTCCGGCGCCGCCGACATGCGGATCTTCGGCACGCTGCGGGCGCTGGCGGACGTGGTCGTCGTCGGCGCGGAGACGGTGCGCCAGGAGGGGTACCGGCCGGCCCGCGCGCGGGCCGAGTTCGCGGCGGCGCGCAGGGCGGCCGGACAGGGCCCGGCCCCGGCGATCGCGGTGGTCACCGCGGGCCTGGAGCTGGACTTCGGCCTGCCGCTGTTCACCTCGCCGCTGGTGCCCACGCTGGTCCTCACGGGCGCCGCGGCGCCCCCGGACCGCGTCGCGGCGGCGCAGAAGGCGGGCGCCCGGGTGGTGGTCGCCGGCGACGGCACCGGCGTGGACCCCGCCCGCGCGGTCCGGGCCCTCGCCGCCCTCGGCCACACCCGGCTGCTGACCGAGGGCGGCCCGCGGCTGCTCGGGCAGCTGGTGGCGGCGGACGTGCTCGACGAGCTCTGCCTGACCGTCTCGCCCCTGCTCGCCGCGGGCGGCGCGCAGCGCATCGCGGGCGGGCCGTCCCTCGCGGTGCCGCGGCGGTTCGCCCTGGTGTCCCTGCTGGAGGAGGAGGGTTTCCTCTTCGGCCGGTACCGGAGGGCGTGAGCGGAACCGGCCCGGATATACGTCCGGTCGGTACCGCGCGCCTGCGCGTCCGGTCGGTACCGCACGTCCCGGAAACGGCGGAATCTACCGCTCCGCCCGGTTTCCGGCAGGCAGGATGGTTTCGGCAGGGCCCGGCGCGGCCCGTGGAGGAAGAGGGCCGGCGAGGTTCTCGAAGGAGAAGGGGCGTCTGATGTTCACGAGCGTACTGATGATCGAGAAGGCCCTGACGTCCGCCGACGTGGAGTTCGTCACCACCCTGCACGGCGACGAGCCGGTCTTCTTCCACGTGCTGCTCCAGCCGCGCGGCGAGCAGGCGGACCGCCTGCTGCGCGCCATCGACGACATCGCGATCGGCGAGCTGGACGAGGCCGTCCGGGAGGGCGAGACCCCCGAGGGCGAGGAGGCCAGGAGCGTCGGCCGGCAGGCCCTGGACGTGTCCCTGCAGGCCCTGCACGCGGCCGGCAGCGAGGCCGAGGGCCGCCTCGTCGAGGACCATCCGCTGGACGCGCTGAAGACCCTGGTCGACGAGGTGGGGGCGGACGAGGTGATCGTCCTGACCGACCCGCACTACGTGGAGGAGTTCTTCCACCGCGACTGGGCGTCCCGCGCCCGGCACAAGGTCGGCGTGCCGGTGCTGAAACTGTTCTCCCACAGCAAGGCATAGGCTGGGGCGGCGCCCTCGCCGAGGGCGCCGCGACCGTCGTACCGCCCGAGCCGCACCTGGGAGAACAGCGCATGGCACCCGGCCTTCCCCCCGCCATGGACCGACCGCACTTCATCGGCATCGGCGGTGCCGGAATGTCGGGCATCGCCAAGATCCTCGCGCAGCGCGGCGCCGAGGTGGCGGGCAGCGACGCCAAGGACTCCGCCACCGCCGACGCCCTGCGCGCGCTGGGCGCCACCGTGCACATCGGGCACGCGGCCGAGCACCTCGCCGACGACGCGAGCTGCGTGGTCGTCTCCTCGGCGATCCGCACCGACAACCCGGAGCTGGCCCGCGCGGCCGAGCTGGGCATCCCGGTGATCCACCGCTCCGACGCCCTGGCCGCCCTGATGGCGGGCCTGCGCCCGATCGCCGTCGCCGGCACCCACGGCAAGACCACCACGACCTCGATGCTGGCGGTGGCGCTGACCGAGCTGGGCCTGGACCCGTCGTACGCGATCGGCGGCGACCTGGACGCCCCCGGCTCCAACGCGCTGCACGGAGCGGGCGAGATCTTCGTCGCCGAGGCCGACGAGTCGGACCGCAGCTTCCACAAGTACGCCCCCGAGGTCGCCATCGTCCTCAACGTCGAACTCGACCACCACGCCAACTACGCCTCGATGGACGAGATCTACGAGTCCTTCGAGACCTTCGCGGGCCGGATCGTGCCCGGCGGCACGCTGGTGATCTCGGCGGACCACGAGGGCGCCCGGGAGCTGACGCGGCGGCTGGCCGGCTCGGTGCGGACGGTGACGTACGGCGAGGCGGAGGACGCCGACGTGCGCGTGCTGTCGGTCGTGCCGCAGGGCCTGCGGAGCGAGGTGACCGTCGAGCTGGCCGGCGCGCGGCTCACCTTCACGGTCTCCGTCCCCGGCCGCCACTACGCGCACAACGCGGTCGCCGCCCTCGCGGCGGGCGCGGCGCTCGGCGTCCCGGCCGCCGAGCTCGCCCCGGCGCTCGCCGCGTACACCGGCGTCAAGCGGCGCCTGCAGCTGACGGGCGAGGCGGCCGGCGTGCAGGTCGTCGACTCCTACGCGCACCACCCGACCGAGATGACGGCGGACCTGGAGGCGATGCGCGCGGCGGCGGGCGACGGCCGCATCCTGGTCGTCTTCCAGCCCCACCTGTTCTCGCGCACGCAGGAGCTCGGCACGGAGATGGGCCACTCCCTGGCCCTCGCCGACGCCTCCGTCGTCCTGGACGTCTATCCGGCCCGCGAGGACCCGATCCCGGGCGTGACCAGCGAGCTGATCGTCGAGGCGGCGCGGGCCGCGGGCGCGGACGTGACGCCGGTGCACGACAAGGCGGACGTCCCGGCGGTGATCGCGGGAATGGCGAAGGCCGGTGATCTCGTTCTCACCATGGGCGCGGGCGACGTCACCGACCTCGGACCGCGCATCCTGGACCAGCTGTCGAAGTGAGGGGCTGAGGCTCATGCCGTACGACGTGGAGAAGCCGGACGAGCAGTGGCGCGCGGAGCTGTCCCCGGCCGAGTACGCCGTGCTGCGGCAGGCCGCTACGGAGCCCGCCTTCACCGGTGAGTACACCGACACCAGGACCGAGGGCGTCTACTCCTGCCGGGCCTGCGGCGCCGAACTGTTCACCTCGGACACCAAGTTCGAGTCGCACTGCGGCTGGCCGTCCTTCTTCGACCCGAAGGACTCCGACGCCGTGGAACTGCTGGAGGACCGCTCGCACGGGATGGTGCGCACCGAGGTGCGCTGCGCCCGCTGCGGCTCCCACCTCGGGCATGTGTTCGAGGGGGAGGGGTATCCGACCCCGACCGACCAGCGGTACTGCATCAACAGCATCGCGCTGCGGCTGGAGCCGGCCGAGCGCTGACCGGGCGGAGCCGGTGACGGGTGTTCCGGCGGGCGGCCGGGGAACCCGCCCCGCATGGACGCACTCCACCGGCCCCTGCTCGACCGCAGCCCGGCCCTGCTGGCCGAGGGCTACGCCTGGCTCCCCAACCGCATGCGCGAGAGCGGGGGCCAGGTGGTGCGGACCCGCCTCATGGGCCGCCCGGCGCTGGCCGTGCGGGGCCCGGACGCGGTGCGGTTCTTCTACGACGAGCGGCACGTACGCCGCCACCGGGCCATTCCCGAACCCGTGCGCGGCACCCTGTTCGGCCGGGGCGCGGTGCACACCCTCGACGGGGACGCCCACCGCGTGCGCAAGGCGCTGTTCCTGCCGCTGCTGCACGTCGACCGGATCGCCGGCGTCGTCGAGCACGTCACCGCGGCGTGGGACGAGGCGGTCCCCTCCTGGGCCGCGCGGCCCCGCGTCACGCTGTTCGACGCGGCGAGCGTCGTCCTCACCCGCGGGGTCTGCCGCTGGGCGGGGATCCCCCTGGCCGAGGAGGAGGCGGAGCCGCTGGCCCGCGACCTGGTCGCGATGGTCGACGGGTTCGCCACCGCCGGGCCGCGCCACTGGCGGGCCCGGCGCGCCCGCGGCCGGCAGGAGGCCCGGCTGGCCCGGCTGGTGCAGGACGTCCGCTCCGGCGCGGTCACCGCGCCCGCGGACTCGGTGCTCGCACGGGTGGCCCGGCACCGCCACCCGGACGGCGAGCCGCTGGAGCCGGGGACGGCCGCGGTGGAACTCCTCAACGTCGTCCGCCCCACGGTCGCCGTCTGCTGGTTCGTCGCCTTCTCGGCGCACGCGCTGCACCGCCGGCCGGAGCACCGGGACCGGCTGCGGGCCGGGGACGCCGCGTACGCCGCGGCGTTCGCCCACGAGGTCCGCCGCTTCTACCCGTTCGCCCCGTTCCTGGGCGGCCGCGCGGTCACGGACCTGTCCTGGCACGGCGAGCGCCTCCCGGCCGGCGGGCTGGTGCTGCTGGACGTGTACGGGCAGAACCACGACGAGAAGCTGTGGGGCGACCCGTACGTCTTCCGCCCCCAGCGGTTCCTGGAGCGGCCGGTCGAGCGCGACGAGCTGATCCCGCAGGGCGGCGGCGAGCCGGACACCAACCACCGCTGCCCGGGCGAGGGCATCACCGTCGGCCTGCTCGAAGCCCTCGCCGTACGCCTGGCCCGGCTGGACCACACCGTCCCCGAGCAGGACCTGACGATCTCCCTGCGGCGCATCCCGGCACGGCCGCGCAGCGGCTTCGTCATCGCCGACGTCCAGGCCCCCGCCGGCTGAGCGCCCGGCGGCCGGTTCCGGGGGACCGGGACGGCCGGTGGTTCCGGGGGACCGGGACGGCCGGGGCGCGCCGTCACGGACGCCGTCGGCCGCCCGGAGCCGCGTTCACGGCCGCCGCCCGCGGCCGCCGCGGCGCCGGCCCCGGGTCACGCGGGACATGACCGCGGTGGCCAGCACCGCCGAGAACATGAGGCCGCCGAGCGCGGGGTGGAAGACGGTCAGCACCGATCCCGCGACGAGGCCGAAGCAGTAGAACGGCCCCAGCCGCGAGGGCCGGCCGCCCGGCGGGGCGGGGAAGGCGTCGAAGGCCGCCGCGAACTGTCTGTCCTGGCGCAAGGAGGCCTCCAGCTCCCTGAGGATGCGTGCCTCGCGTGTGCTCAGTCGCCGGTCGTCCATGACATGTGCCCTGCGTTCGGCGGAGACGGGACACCGCCACGAGTACCCGTTCGAACGGGGTCCGCACCCGGCGATGCGTTCGAGGGTCCGGAGCGCGCCACCGGACCGAACATTGGGCCATTCAGCTCAATCTTCCCCGTTCCGTGGCGCGGCGCCGGGACGACGGGGTCGGCTTCCCGTGATCTGGTTACGCACTGCTCGACACTCAGGGTTGCAACCTAGGACGCAGATGGCCACACATACTGAACCGATTGCCCCGGTTCCGGCGGCGGAACGCCGTGGCCGGGGCCAGGTGATCATCGCCTGGATCACCACGACGGACCACAAGAAGATCGGGCACCTGTATCTGATCACATCGTTCGCGTTCTTCCTGGTCGGCGGGGTGCTGGCGATGGCGATCCGGGCGGAGCTCGCCCGGCCCGGGCTGCAGCTGCTGTCCAACGAGCAGTACAACCAGGCGTTCACGATGCACGGCACGATCATGCTGCTGCTGTTCGCCACCCCCACCTTCGCGGGCTTCGCCAACGCGATCATGCCGTTGCAGATCGGTTCGCCGGACGTGGCCTTCCCCCGGCTGAACATGCTCTCGTACTGGCTGTTCGCCTTCGGCGGCCTGATCGTGATCAGCAGCTTCCTCACGCCCCAGGGCGCGGCCGACTTCGGCTGGACCGCCTACACGCCGCTGAGCGGGCCGACCCGCACCGCCCAACTCGGCGGCGACCTGTGGATCATGGGCCTGGCGCTGTCCGGCTTCGGCACCATCCTCGGCGCGGTCAACTTCATCACCACCATCATCTGCATGCGCGCGCCCGGCATGACGATGTTCCGGATGCCGCTGTTCACCTGGAACGTGCTGCTCACCTCGGTGCTGGTGCTGCTCGCCTTCCCCGTGCTGGCGGCGGCCCTGTTCGCGCTGGAGGCGGACCGGCGCTTCGGCTCCCACATCTTCGACGCCCACTACGGAGGGGCGCTGCTGTGGCAGCACCTGTTCTGGTTCTTCGGCCATCCCGAGGTCTACATCCTGGCCCTGCCGTTCTTCGGCGTGATCACCGAGATCATCCCGGTCTTCTCGCGCAAGCCCATCTTCGGCTACACCGGCCTGGTCGGCGCGACCATCGCCATCACGGGCCTGTCGGCGACGGTGTGGGCGCACCACATGTTCGCCACTCAAGGGGCCCTGCTGCCGTTCTTCTCCTTCATGACCTACCTGATCGCGGTGCCGACCGGGGTGAAGTTCTTCAACTGGATCGGCACGATGTGGACGGGCTCCCTGTCGTTCGAACCCCCGATGCTGTGGGCGGTCGGCTTCCTGGTGACCTTCCTCTTCGGCGGGCTGACCGGCGTCATCCTCGGCTCGCCCCCGCTGGACTGGCACGTCACCGACTCCTACTTCGTCGTCGCCCACTTCCACTACGTGCTGTTCGGCACCATCGTGTTCGCGATGTTCGGCGGATTCAGCTTCTGGTGGCCGAAGATGACCGGCACCATGCTCGACGACCGGCTGGAGAAGGTGCACTTCTGGTCGCTGTTCACCGGCTTCCACCTGACGTTCCTGGTGCAGCACTGGCTCGGCGCCGAGGGGATGCCCCGCCGGTACTCCGACTACCTGGCCGCCGACGGCTTCACGGCCCTGAACACCATCTCCTCCATCGGCGCGTTCCTGCTGGGCCTGTCCACGCTGCCGTTCCTCTACAACGTCTGGAAGACGGCGAAGAGCGGCACGAAGGTCGAGGTCGACGACCCCTGGGGATACGGGCGTTCGCTGGAGTGGGCGACCTCCTGCCCGCCGCCCCGCCACAACTTCGTCACCCTGCCGCGGATCCGCTCCGAGTCCCCCGCCTTCGACCTGCACCACCCCGACGTGGCCCAGCTGGACGAGAAGGAGAACGTCGGCAAGCGCGACACGATCGACGCCGCCGGACACGAGAGCGACCGGTCATGATCAAGGACCGGGACGGCCGGCCGCGGACCGGCACCGGCGCGTCCCTGGCCGCCGAGGCCGAGGGCTACCTCCTGGCGCACGACCACTACGAGGCCGCGCGCCGGGAGGCCCGGGAGCTGTGCACCCGGATGCCGTGGCTGACCACCGGTCAGGCCGAGGAGGTGGCCCGCCACTACGTCGACCTGCGGCTCGACCTGACCCGCCAGATGCTGCGCAGCACGATCCGGCGCGCCGCCGAACTGCGCCAGGAGTACGAGGCCCGCTACCGCGAACTGCGCGGCGCCCTGCTCCGCCGCCACGCCGTCGGCGCCTGCGCGGTCCTGTCCTGCGCGACCGGCCTCGGCGCGGCGGTGGGCACGCTGGCGCGGTAGGGGCGCCTGCCGCGTGCCCGCAGGCCCGGCGGGTGCGGGCCGGGCGGGCACGGCCCCGGCCGCGGCCGCACAGCGGCTCCGGGGCGCCGGGGGAAGGGGAGCGGCCCACGAGAATCCCGGCCGGGCGGGGGGAGACGGCGCAGCGGGCACCCCTCGCCCACCGGAGCCGTGCGCACCGGAGCGTCTAGACTCTCCCGGCGACGGGCCGTGCGCCCCCGGCCGGAAGCTGCCGCCAACCGAAGGGTGTTCGGCGTTGTGATACGGATGGACTCAGTCAGCAAGCGCTACCCGGACGGCACGGTGGCGGTCGACCGGCTCTCCCTGGAGATCCCCGACCGGGCGATCACCGTCCTCGTCGGCCCGTCGGGCTGCGGCAAGACGACCACCCTCCGCATGATCAACAGAATGGTCGAGCCCAGCGAGGGCACCATCCTCCTCGACGGCGAGGACGTCCAGCGGCAGCCGGTCACCGCCCTGCGCCGCTCCATGGGGTACGTCATCCAGAACGCCGGGCTCTTCCCGCACCGCACCGTCCTCGACAACATCGCCACCGTGCCGCGCCTCCTCGGCTGGGGCAGGCGGCGGGCCCGCGCGCGGGCGGCGGAGCTGATGGAGCGGGTCGGGCTCGACACCTCCCTCGCCCAGCGGTACCCCTACCAGCTGTCCGGCGGGCAGCAGCAGCGCGTCGGCGTGGCGCGGGCGCTCGCCGCCGACCCGCCGGTGCTGCTGATGGACGAGCCGTTCTCCGCGGTCGACCCCGTCGTGCGCAAAGGGCTGCAGGACGAACTGCTGCGCATCCAGGACGAGCTGGGCAAGACGATCGTGTTCGTCACCCACGACATCGACGAGGCGGTCAAACTGGGCACGATGGTCGCCGTGCTGCGCACCGGCGGCCGGCTCGCCCAGTTCGCGCCGCCCGCCGAACTGCTGTCCGACCCGGCGGACGCCTTCGTCGAGGACTTCCTCGGCGCCGACCGCGGCATCCGCCGGCTGTCCTTCTTCCCCGCCGCGGGCCTGGAGCTGACCACCGGCCCGGTCGTGCCCGTGGACGCCACCGCCGAACAGCTCGCCGTCCCGGACGCCCCCTACCTCCTGGTCACCGACGCGGACCGCAGGCCCCTGGGCTGGGCCGAGCCGCGGGAGCTGATCGCCGGGGACATCCGGCCGGAGCGGCTGCTGCCGTACGGGCGGCCGTTCACGCCCGGCGCCGACTCGCTGCGCGCCGCGCTGGACTGCGCCGTGCTGTCGCCCACCGGCTGGGCCGTCGCCGTGGACGCCGACGGCCGGGTGACCGGGGTGGTGTCGCAGCAGTCCATCGCGGAGGCGATCCGCAGCGCCCACGCCGGCGCCCGCGACGACGCCAGGGTCGCCGGATGAGCGGCTTCCTGAACGACTTCTTCGACATCCCCAGCGACCTCCAGCACAGCTGGCCGGGCCTGATCGGGCTGCACCTGCGCGAAGCCCTGCTGCCGGTGCTGGCCGGGCTGCTGACCGCGCTGCCGCTCGCCCAGCTGTGCGTGCGGCTGCGCTGGCTGTACCCGCCCGTGCTCGCCGTGACCACCGTGCTCTACGCCGTCCCGTCGCTGGCGTTCTTCGTCGTCCTGATCGACTACACCGGCCAGACCGAGCTCACCGTGATGATCCCGCTCGCCGTCTACAGCCTGGTCGTGCTGGTCCCGGCCATCGTCGACGGCGTCCGGTCGGTGCCGCGGGAGACCCTCGCCGCGGCCACCGCCATGGGCTTCGGACCCGTACGCCGCTACCTCCAGGTGCAGCTGCCGATCGCCGCGCCCGCCATCATCGCCGGGCTCCGGGTCGCCACCGTGTCCAGCATCTCGCTGGTCAGCGTCGGCGCCCTGATCGGCAATCAGGGCGCCCTGGGCAACCTGCTCACGGACGCGCTGATCTACGACCGGCCGGTGCTCGCGGTGAACTCCGTGGTCACCACGGCCGCGCTGGCCCTCTCGTGCGACGTCCTGCTGGTCCTGCTCCGGACCCTGCTGACCCCGTGGATGCCGCGCGGGACCCGCGGCGCCCCGCGGACCGGCCGGCCCGACGCGGCGGCCCCCGCCCTCGAGGACACGGCCCGGTGAACGTACTGAACTTCGTCCACGCCTTCTTCGGCGACAGCGCCCACTGGCACGGCTACGACGGCATCCCGCACCGCCTGGGACAGCACGTGCTGTACTCGCTGCTGGCCCTCGCCCTCGCCGCCGCGATCGGGCTGCCGGCCGGGCTGCTGACCGGACACACCGGGCGCGGCGGCAACGCGCTCGCCCTCATCGCCACCGCCGCCCGGGCGCTGCCCAGCTTCGGCCTGCTGGTGCTGATGTTCGTGCTGCTCGGGCTGGGCCTGCTGCCGGTGATGATCCCGCTGGTGGTGCTCGCCGTCCCGCCGATCCTCGTCACGACGTACGAGGCGGTCCGCGCCGTCGACCCCGCGCCGGTGGACGCCGCCCGCGGCCTGGGCATGGGCGAGACGCGCATCCTCCTGCGGGTCGAACTGCCGGTCGCCCTGCCGCTGATCCTCGGCGGCCTGCGCTCGGCCGCCATCCAGATCGTGTCCACGGCCACCATCGCCGCCTACGTCAGCCTCGGCGGCCTCGGCCGGTACATCGTGGACGGGCTCTACCAGCGCGACTACGAGAAGGTGGTCGGCGGCGCCACGCTGGTGGCCGTGCTGGCCCTGCTGACCCTGGCGGTGTTCTGGGCGGTGGCGCGGCTCGCGGTGTCGCCCGGCGTGCGCCGGAGGTGACGCCGCGGCCGGCCCGCCCACCGGCGCCGATCGGCGACCGGTCCGGTCTTGACGGGCCGTGATCGGCTGGATTGGATCAGCGGATGACTTTCATCGCGAAGAGCAGCTGGTCCAGGACGAGGCACCCGAGCGCGGCGGCCGTCGCGCTCGCCGCCACGGCGGCGCTCCTCGCGGGCTGTTCCTCCTCCGGCACCTCCGACGACCCGTTGAAGGGCGACCGGGCCGACGGCGACACGGTCGTCGTCGGCTCGAACAACTTCGCCGAGAGCATCCTGCTCGCCGACATCTACGGCGAGGCCCTCAAGGCCGAGGGCGTCAAGGTCACCTACCAGCCCAACATCGGCAGCCGCGAGACGACGTACGGCCTGCTGAAGAACGGCTCCGTCACCGTCCTGCCCGAGTACAACGGCGCGTTGCTGGCCTACCTCGACCCCGAGGCCACCCCGAGGACGGTCGAGGAGACCACGGCCGCCATCGAGGCGAAGCTCGACGACGGACTGACGCTGCTCCGGCCCGCGCCCGCGCAGAACAAGGACTCCGTCACCGTCAACGCGGCCACGGCGAAGAAGTACGGCCTCACCGCCGACTCCGGCATCGCCGACCTGAAGGACGTCGCCGGCGAGATGGTGATCGGCGGCTCCCCGGAGTTCCAGACCCGGCACCAGGGCCTGGCGGGACTGAAGTCCGTGTACGGCGTGGAGTTCAAGTCCTTCAAGGCGCTGGACGCGGGCGGCCCGCTGACCCAGTCGGCGCTGCGGAAGAACACCGTGCAGGCGGCGAACGTGTTCACCACCGACCCCGCCATCGCCCGGGAGAAGTTCGTCGTCCTGAAGGACCCGAAGAACCTCTTCGGCTTCCAGAACATCCAGCCGCTCGTCCACGAGGACGGCCTGGACGACAAGGGGGCCGACGTCCTCGACGCCGTCTCCGCCGAGCTCGACACGGCCACGCTGCGGGACCTGGACGCCCAGGTCCAGCTGGAGAAGAAGGACCCCCTGGACGTGGCCAGGGCCTGGCTGAAGTCCGTCGGTCTCGGCTAGGGCACCGCCGGGCCCCGGCCGGGGCCCGGCGGTGCCCCGGTCAGGGCGCGGTGCGGCGGCCGGCGGTGCCGCCGGCCGCCGAGGCGATCAGCTGGTCGATCAGCGCGATCAGCACGTCCCGGCACGACTCCCGCTCCCGCGCGTCGCACAGCAGCACCCGGACGTCCGCGGGCAGCGCCAGCGCCTCCCGGACGTCCTCCGCCGGGTACGGGTGCTCCCCGAAGAAGCCGTTGACGCCGACGACGAAGGGGATGCCCCGGCGCTCGAAGAAGTCGATCGCGGCGAAGCTGCTCCGCGGCCGGCGGACGTCGACCAGCACCACCGCCCCCAGCGCGCCGATCGCCAGGTCGTTCACATGAACCAGAACCGCTGCTGCCCCGGTGTGCCGAAGAGGTACAGCACGAGGTCCCGGCCCATGGTGATGCGGCCGAAGTCCAGGGCGACGGTGGTGGCCCGCTTCTCCTCGACGCCCGCGAGGTCGTCGACGCCGAGGCCCGCGGTGGTCAGCGGTTCCTCGGTGCGCAGCGGGGCGATCTCGCTGACCGACCCGACCAGGGTCGTCTTGCCGACGCCGAAGCCCCCGGCGACGAGGATCTTGACCGTGTCGGGTGCCGTGGGCGCCGGGGAGGCGGCGTCAGAGCCGGCCAAGGCCGTCCCTCACTTTCTGCAGCAGTTCCAGGTCCGGGGTGGTGCGGGAGACGGGGCGCGGCGCACGGGCGGTGATCCGGCCCGCGTCCAGCAGATCGCTGAGCAGGATCACCACCACGCTCACCGGAAGGTCGAGCCGGGCGGCGATCTCCGCCACGGCGACGGGCTCCGCGCACAGCCGAAGGATCCGCAGATGCTCCGGCTGGGGCCGCGCGGCCCGCTCGGGCTGCGGGTCCACCGCGGTCACCGTCGTGATGAGCGTGAAGTCGGCGCGGCTGGGCCGGGTCCGTCCGCCGGTCAGGGTGAACGGCCTGACGAGCCGGCCCCCCGCACCGCCTCCGCTCACTTCACTCGCCGGGGCCGGCGGTGGCCCGCGGTGCCGCGCTGAGATGCTCGCCGATCTTCTTCACCAGCATGTTCATCTGGTATGCCACCACACCGACGTCCGCGTTCGGACCGGTGAGCACGGCGAGATGGGCGCCGGGGCCCGCGGAGGTGAGGATCAGGTAGCCGTGCGCCATCTCGATCAGCGCCTGGCGCACCGGACCGCCGCGGAAGTCCCTGCTG
Organism: Streptomyces glaucus; assembly: GCF_039533365.1. Lineage (NCBI taxonomy): Bacteria > Bacillati > Actinomycetota > Actinomycetes > Kitasatosporales > Streptomycetaceae > Streptomyces > Streptomyces glaucus. Next base: position 108,383 of record NZ_BAAATK010000005.1, on the reverse strand, counting down.
ACGCCCTTGCTGAGGCTCATCAGGCCGGACGCGGTCGCCGCCAGCCGCTCGGCGTCGTCGCGCAGGAAACCCGTGGACTTGCTGACGACCAGTCCGTCCTCGGAGAGGACGACGGCCTGGTTCACGTCGGCGACCCTCTCCACGAGGCCGGTGAGCAGCTGGTCCAGCTGGGTGTTCGTGGCGGGAACGGGGCGTGTCATGGGGTGTCCTTCGTCGGAAGTCGGGAGTCGGCGGTCTGCGGTCGCGGGGCCGCGGTCCCCGGGGCGGGGGACCGCGGCCCGGGGTCAGCGGTCGGCGGGCGGCGCCGGGCAGAGCCCGGGGGCCCGCGCACCGGGGCCGCCCGGTGCGGCGGGGCCCTGCGGGCCGTGCGGGTCCCGGGGATCCGGACCGGCGCGGTCCGGGCCGGTACGGCCGGTGTCGGTGGCGGTGGCGGCGTCCCGCGCCCGGAGTGTGCCGCGCTGGAAGCCGGCCAGCGAGGAGGCGGCACGCTCCGCGGTGAACTCGTCGGGGGAGCCGTCGTCACCGGCGGGCGGCGCCTCCTCGCGCAGCTCGGCGGCCAGGCTGGTCCGCGGCACCCGGCGCGGCAGCGGGGCGAGGCCGTCCCGGCGGGCGGCGAGCGGCGGGGCGGCGACGCCCCGGGCCGGAGCCGGCCGGGCGGACCGCGCGGCCTCGCCGGCCCCGGCCCGCGCGTCCCGCCCGGCGGCCCGGGCGTCCGTCGTCTCCGGGGCACCGGCGTCGGGCACGTCCCGGACCACGATGTCGTGCGGGACCAGCACGACCGCCGTGGTCCCGCCGTACGGCGAAGGGCGCAGCGTGACGGTGATGCCGTGCCGGTGGGCGAGCCGGGCGACCACGAACATGCCGAGCCGCAGGTCGTCGGCGAGCGCCACCACGTCGAACTTCGGGGCCACCGCCAGCTGGGCGTTGAGCGCCGCGCAGTCCTCCTCCGACAGGCCGAGGCCGCGGTCCTCGACCTCGATGGCCAGCCCCCTGGCCACCATCGCGGCGCGCACCCCGACCGGGCTGGGCGCGGGGGAGTACACGGTCGCGTTGTCGATCAGCTCGGCCAGCAGGTGGATCACGTCCGCCACCGCGGGCGGCGCGAGGTGCACCTCCTCGTCGGTGTGCACCTCCACCCGCTGGTACTCGGCGACCTCGCCGACGGCGCCGTGCAGGATGTCGATCAGCGCGACCGGCTCCCGCCAGCTGCGCCGGGGCTGTTCGCCGCTGATGATGACCAGGTTCTCCTCGTACCGGCGCAACTGGCTGGCGATGGAGTCCAGTTCGTACAGCCCTTCGAGGACGTCCGGGTCGGTGTGCTCGCGTTCCAGCGCGTCCAGCTTGGTGAGCTGCATGTTGACCAGGTTCTGGCTCTCCCGGGCGATGCCCAGGATCACCTTCTGGAAGCCGCGCCGGGTGTCGGCGAGTTCGACCGCGGTGTGCACGGCGGTGCGCTGGGCGGTGTTGAACGCCTGCGCCACCTGGCCGAGTTCGTCCTGCCCGTAGTCCAGCGGCGGGGTCGCCGACTCCACGTCGACCGTCTCGCCCCGCTCCAGCCGGGCCACCACGTCGGGCAGCCGCTCCTGCGCCAGGCCGAGGGTGGCCGGCCGCAGGCCGCGCAGCCGCCGGGAGAGCGACCGCGTGATCCGCCAGGACATGCCGACGCACACCAGCAGGGCGGCCAGTCCGCCCGCGCTCAGCGACGCGGCCACCAGCAGCAGCCCGCGGGCCTCGTCGGCGCTCCGGGTGAGCAGGTCCGCCGTCTGCTGCCGGATCAGCGCCCTGTAGCGCTCGGTGAGCGTGTCCATCGCCTCGCTCCACCGCCGCCGCGCGTCGGGCAGGGCGACCGCGCCGTCGCTCCCGGCGGGCCGGGCCGCGAGCACCCGGTCCTCGATGCCCTGCAGGGTCCGCCACTCCGGGCTGCGCAGGATCCGCTCGGTCTGCGTCTTCGCGCTGCCGCTCAGCTGCGGCATGATCTGGTCCTCCACCAGCCACCGGCGGGTGTCGACCAGTTCGGTGAACCGGGACCAGGCCCGCTGGTCCAGCTCGCCGGCCGGCCAGGCCGGGGTGAGCTCCGCGTCCTCCTGCGAGACCAGCTCCGCCGCGTGCTCCAGCGCGACCAGCGGACCGGCCTGCGAGGTGAGGTCGCCGTCGTCGACCTGGGAGAGTTCCTGGAAGGCGTGGATCTGGTCGTCGATGATCGAGCTGTACTGGTCGAGCGCCTGCTCGGCGGTGATGTCGGTGGGGTCGTCGATCTGGTTCCGGTAGTACTCCAGGCTGCCCAGCGCGCCGAGCACCGAGTACAGCCGGTCCGAGATGCGTGACGGCGCCTGCTCGATGGCGTCGGACCGGCCGGCGAGTTCGGCGACCACGGCGTCCGTCCTCTCCCGCTGCGCGTCCAGGGCGGCCCGGGAGCCGTGCGGCGAGGCCAGCCACGCGGCCGACAGGCGGCGCTCCGACTGCAGCGCGAGCGCCGCTTCGGTGCCCATGGCCCCGGTCGACCGGCTCAGTTCCGTCTGCGTCCGCAGCCGCAGCCGCAGCCCTTCGGAGAACATCCGGATCGTCGTCACACCCCAGACGGCGGTGAGCGTGACGCCGGGGACCAGCGCCCGGAGGATCAGCGAGAGACGTAGGGAACCGAGACGGCGCCGGGCACCTGTCCGAGGAGACATCGTGGTCCTAGACGATCGGCGGGGCTGCGGGGGCGGCGGGGGAACGGGGTGCGCAGGATGCTATCCGGACAAGTGACCGTGCGGGCCGTGTCCGGCCGAATCCCTGGCTTCGGCGCCGTACGAAGCGGGCGGTCAGCGCGTGCCGTCGGCGGCGAAACGGGCGACCGCGTCGACGTTCGCCTCGGTGACGAAGGCGGGGCCGGTGAGGACGGGGGACACGCCGCCGCCGCTGACGTTGCCGTTGGTCCGGTACAGCCACAGCGCGTCCACCGCGAGATAGCCCTGCAGGTACGGCTGCTGGTCCACCGCGAACTGCACGTTCCCGGCCTGGACGGCCCTCACCAGGTCCTCGTTGAGGTCGAAGGTGGCGACCTCGGCCCCGCTGCCCGCCGCCGCGGCCGCGGCGACCGGGCCCTTCATCGCCTGCGGCTTGGCCAGGGTCACCGCGATGCCGTCCACCTTGTCGCGGACCGCGTCCCGCACCAGTTCGGCCTGGCCCGCGGTGTCGGAGTCGTTCGCGTGGACCAGGTCGACGCCGTCCTTGGCGGCGGCCGCTTCGGCGCCCTTCTTCACCAGGTCCCAGAAGGCGTCGCCCGCCCCGCCGTGGGTGACCAGGGCGACCCTCATCCGGCCGGTGCCGGCCCGGCCCGCCGCGTCCCCGTCGTCCCCGTCGTCCCCGTCGGAGCCGGAGCAGCCGGCGAGGAGCAGGCAGAGGGCGGCCGTCAGGGCCGCCGCGCGGGCAGGCCGGGGGGAAGCGGTAGGCAGGGGTGTGTTCATGGAGTGCGGCACCTCGCTGTGCGGCCGAGCAGGCGGAACGGGGCGAGGCGGGCCGGATGGCGAGGCGTGCGCGTCGGCCGGGTGACTCTCGCTGGCCCGGAGCCAACCGTGTGTGACCGGCGGTAGTCAAGTGAACAACCACGTGGTGCGGGTCGTTGCTGCCGCTTCGTGATGTGCGCGGGGCGGCGAGCGGTTCGCGACGGAAACGCGAGGGAACCCGCAGGGAGGAGGCCGCCGCCCGCGTGCCGCTGCCGCCGCTGCGGCCGGTCCCCGCGGCGGGCCCCGGGCAAGAGGGCGCGGACCGATACGGGAGGGCGACGAGGTGGCGGCAGCCGGCGGTGGCGCGGACGACCCGTCCGCCGACGTGGTCGAGCGTGCGGCCGTGACCTTCCAGCTGCTGGGCACGCCCGCCCGGCTGCGCATCCTGTGGGCCCTGGCCCAGGGCGAGAGCGACGTGAGCGGGCTCGCGCGGCGGGTCGGCGGCGCGCTGCCCGCGATCAGCCAGCACCTGACCAAGCTGAAACTCGCCGGCCTGGTCCGGGCCCGCCGCGAGGGCCGCCGCCAGGTGTACTACGTCGACGACCCGGACGTCGTGGACGTCGTACGGCTGCTGCTGGGCCGCCTGGCCCGGCGCACCCCGCCGGCCGGCCGCGGCTGAGACCGCCGGCGGCGCCCCCGCGGGGCGCCCGCGGCCGGGGACCGGAGCCTCATCCGCGCTCGCGCAGGTACGCCTCCAGCTCCGCGGCCCCGGCCAGCATCGCCCGCCCCCGGGCGGACAGCCGGTCCTGCCAGTCGCGCAGGGCGGCCCGCAGCGGCCCCGGCCCGCCCGCCTCCCGCACCTGGGCGATCAGCGGGGCGATCCGCTCCAACGGGTAACCGCCCCGCCGGAGCTGGTGCGCCAGCCGGGCGTCCCGCACGTCGGCCCCGTCGTAGATGCGGTACCCGGTCCTCGGGTCGCGGCGCGGACGCACCAGCCCGGCCCGCTCCCAGGCGCGCAGCGTCGCGGGCCGGATGCCGAGCCTTTGGGCCAGCGGCCCGATGAACGTGCCGCCCGCCCCGCCGGACACCGCGGCCGGCCCGGGCCCCGCACCGGGCCCGGGTGCCGTGCCGGGCTCCAGGTCGCCGAGGGCGCGTTCCACGGCCCGGAGGGTCCGCCGGTCGTCGAGGAGCCGGGCGTGGCTGTCGTCGATCAGGTGGAACGCCTCGTCGACCGCGCCCCGGTTCACGGCCCGCATGATCGACGCCGCCGTCCGGTGGCCGTGGCCGGGCACCAGGGCGAGGAACGCGCGCAGGGCCTGCGCGTGCAGCGGGGTGTAGGCGCGGTGGCCGTGGGGGGTGCGGTCGGCGGCCGGAAGGATGCCGGCCTCCTCGTAGTTCCTGACCGCCTGCGTGGACAGACCGTGCCCGCGGGCCAGATCGACCGGCCGGAGCCGTTGGCCCTTTTGAAGGTTTCGCCCCATGAGGCCGAAGGTATCGCGGAAAAGTCTCAACCGAGAGTTCAACGATAGCGTTGAAGGCATGGCCACTGTCATCGAGAACGCCGTCCATGCCGTCGAGGCCGCCGCCGTGACGGGGCTGCTCCCGGCCCGGCCCCGGCTGCTCGCCCTGGGCGAGCCCACCCATGGCGAGGAGGCTCTGCTCGGCCTGCGCAACGAGCTGTTCCGGCAACTCGTCGAGCAGGAGGGCTACCGGACGATCGCGATCGAGAGCGACTGCCTGGCGGGCCTGCTCGTGGACGACCACGTCACCTCGGGCACGGGCACTCTCGACGAGGTCATGGAGCGCGGGTTCAGCCACGGCTGGGGCGCCTTCGCGGGCAACCGCGAACTCGTGCGCTGGATGCGCGCCCACAACGACGGCCGGCCCGCGTCCGAGCAGGTGCGCTTCGCCGGTTTCGACGGCCCGCTGGAGATCACCGGTGCCGCGAGCCCTCGGCGGGCCCTCACCGCGCTTCACGGCTACCTCTCGGCCCGGGTGGACGCGGACCTGCTCCCCTGCACCGCGGAAACGCTCGACCGCCTGCTCGGCGACGACGACCGCTGGACCGATCCCGCCGCGATGACGGATCCGGCCCGGTCCGTGGGCCGGTCGGCCGAGGCCGGACGGCTGCGGCTGCTCGCCGACGACCTGGTGGCGCTGCTCGACGCGCAGACACCGCACCTCGTCGAGGCGACCTCGCGGGACGACTGGGACCGGGCGCGCCTGTACGGACGCACCGCCACCGGCCTGCTGCGCTACCACTTCTGGATGGCCGACGCCGCACCGAACCGCATGGCGCGGCTGATGGGGCTGCGGGACCAGATGATGGCCGGCAACCTCCTCGCCCTCGCCGAACGGGGCCCGGCACTCCTCCACGCCCACAACGGCCATCTCCAGCGGAACAGGAGCACGACGCGGATGGGCGGGACGCCGCTGGAGTGGTGGAGCGCCGGCGCGATCGTGAGCGCCCACCTGGGCGAGCGGTACGCCTTCCTGGCCACGGCCCTCGGCACGATCCGGCACCGGGGAGTGGACGCCCCGCCCCCGGACACCGTCGAGGGACTTCTGTACGCGCTCCCGCAGGACCGCTGCGTCATCGACGCCCCCCGGCTGGCCGCCGCCCTCCGGGACACCCGGCCCGCCCCCCGCGTGTCCCCCTGGTTCGGCTACTCCCCGCTGGACCCGGCCCACCTCGCGGACAGCGACGGCCTCGTGTTCGTCAAGGACGTCCCGCAGGGCTGACGCCGCCGTCGGCAGTCCGGCCTGGCGGTCCGGCCGACGCGGGGCGGATCACCGGTCGGCCCGCCTTCGCAGGGCATCGGCGCGAGTAAGATACCGCGCAACCCGTTTCATTCCATGGAAAGGGCCGGTACGTCCTGCGAAAACGCAACCGCAGCTACGCTGCGATGAGTTACTGTGTACGTCGGGTTACGAACAAACGGCACGACCCGTTCCTTTCTCGTTCCCAGGAGAGTTCCGCCGATGGCGAGGCAGTTACGCGCCGAGCAGACCCGCGCGACGATCATCACGGCCGCCGCTGACCTGTTCGACCGTCACGGCTACGAATCGACCAGCCTCAGCGACATCGTGGAGCACGCCCACGTCACCAAGGGCGCGTTGTACTTCCACTTCGCGGCCAAGGAAGACCTGGCCCACGCCATCATGGAGCTGCAGTCCAGAGCCTCCCGCCAGCTGGCGAGGGAGACGGAGGGCCGGGGACTCGCGTCCCTGGAGGCCCTGATGCGCATCACCTTCGGCCTCGCGCGGCTGTCCGTCGAGGGCCCGATCCTGCGGGCCGGCCTCCGCCTCGCCACCGGGGGAGTGCCGGTGAAGCCACCGCTCCGGCACCCCTTCGCGGAGTGGACGGACATCGTCACCAGCAGACTTCTCGGCGCGGTCAAGGAGGCCGACGTCCACCCGGACATCGATGTCGACGCCGTCGCCCACTTCCTGGTCTCCTCCTTCGTCGGCACCCGCGTCGTGGGCCGCGCCCAGGAACCCGTGGCCCGGCAGCCCCGCCGGCTGGCCGAGATGTGGCACATAGTGATCCGGGGCCTGGTGCCGGTGACCCGCCGCGCCCGCTATCTGAGCCTCGCCGCGCGGCTGGAGCGGGAGGCCGGGCTCGCCTGAACCGCCCCCGGGACGGCGGGCCGGGCCGGGCCCGCGCGCTACGGTGAGGCGTATGCCCGACATCCCGTCCGCGCCCGTGATCCTCGGCGACGAGCCCGGGTCGTTCCCCCACAGCGTGCTGGCCGAGCGGCATCCCGCGATCATCCGTCAGGTGCGGGACGCCTTCCCCTACGGCCCCGACCAGCACCGTGCGCTCGACGCGCTGCTGGCGAGCTGCACCGAGGGCGAGATCGAACCGCTGCCCGCCGACGCGCACGACCGGGACCGCTGGGTGGCCTGGGGCATGGACGAGCACACCGGCCGGTCCTGGTTCGACGTGCCCTGGCTGTGGTCCGAGAGCTACTTCTACCGCCGGCTGCTCCAGGCCGTCGGCTACTTCACCCCCGGCCCCTGGCAGGGCATCGACCCCTTCCGCCCCTTCAAGCGCGCCGAGCTGGACGCCCCCGGGACGGACGAGGAACTGGCCGCGCTCGACGACCTCGCCGGCCGTCCCGCCGACGAACAGGACGAGGCCCTGCTGCACGGCTCCCTGTGGGGCAACCGCGCGGACCTCGGCTTCCGCCTGTCCGCCGAGGGCGCCACGGCCGCGGCCGCCGCCCCCGGACTGGTCGCCGACGACAGCGACGCCCTCCGGTCGCTCCTCGGCGCCTCCGGCACCGGCACGCTGTGCCTGGTCGCGGACAACGCCGGCCGCGAACTCGTCCCCGACCTGCTGCTCGTCGCCCACCTCCTCGCCCGGGGGCGCATCGCGCGGGCCGTCCTGCACGTCAAACCGCACCCGTACTACGTCTCCGACGCCACCACCGCCGACGTGGTCGACGCCCTGCGCCGGCTGACCGGGGCGCGGGGAGCCGCCGCCGCGTACGGGCACCGCCTGTGGGCCGCCATGGCCGACGGCCGCCTCGCCGTCCGCGCCCACCCCTTCTCCTGCGCGCCGCTGCCGTACCAGGCCATGCCGCGCGACCTGCGCGAGGAGTTCGCCGCGGCCACGGTCACCGTCGTCAAGGGCGACCTCAACTACCGCCGCCTGGTCGGCGACCGCCGTTGGCCCCCCACCACCCCCTTCGCGGCCGTCACCGCCCACTTCCCCGGCCCGGTCGCCGCGCTGCGCACCCTGAAGTCCGACGTGATCACCGGCCTCGACGCCGGTACGGAAGCCCGGCTGTCCGCCGCCGAGGGACAGCGGTGGCGGACGAGCGGCACACACGCGCTGATCCAGGTGCGGGGCTGACCGGCGGAGCCCACCCCGCCGCACCGCCCGCACCGGCGGCCGGCAGGCGCGTCGGCGGACGTTCCCGGTCCCGCCTCGATTCACGCGATGGTGTGATCGGGCCCGGCCCCGCGGATGGCGCGGGACAGCCACGGGTAGCCCCCGGCCATGACGCAGCAGCCCTTCGAACTCCCGCACTTCTACCTGCCGCACCCCGCGCGGCTGAACCCGCACGTCGAGGAGGCCCGCGCCCACTCGACGGCGTGGGCACGCGAGATGGGCATGCTGGAGGGCTCCGGTGTCTGGGAGCGGTCCGACCTCGACGCGCACGACTACGGCCTGCTCTGCGCCTACACCCACCCCGACTGCGACGGCCCCGCGCTCTCGCTCATCACCGACTGGTACGTATGGGTCTTCTTCTTCGACGACCACTTCCTGGAGAAGTACAAGCGCACCCAGGACCGCGCCGCCGGCAAGGCCCACCTGGACCGGCTGCCGCTGTTCATGCCGCTCGACCCGTCGACGCCCGTACCGGAGCCGGAGAATCCGGTCGAGGCCGGTCTCGCCGACCTGTGGGCGCGTACGGTGCCGTCGATGTCGGCCGCCTGGCGCCGCCGCTTCTCCGTCGCCACCGAGCACCTGCTCGACGAGTCCCTGTGGGAGCTGTCCAACATCAACGAGGGGCGGATCGCCAACCCCGTCGAGTACATCGAGATGCGCCGCAAGGTGGGCGGCGCGCCCTGGTCGGCCGGGCTCGTGGAGTACGCGACCGCCGAAGTGCCCGCCCGCGTCGCCGGCTCCAGGCCGCTGAGAGTGCTGACGGAGACGTTCTCCGACGCGGTGCACCTGCGCAACGACCTGTTCTCCTACCAGCGGGAGGTCCAGGAGGAGGGCGAGCTCAGCAACGGCGTGCTCGTGCTGGAGACCTTCTTCGGCTGCACCACGCAGGAGGCCGCCGACACCGTCAACGACGTCCTCACCTCCCGGCTGCACCAGTTCGAGCACACCGCGTTCACCGAAGTGCCCGCGCTGGCCCTGGAGAAGGGCCTCACCCCCGCCGAGACCGCGGCGGTCGCGGCCTACGTGAAGGGCCTGCAGGACTGGCAGTCCGGCGGCCACGAATGGCACACGCGCTCCAGCCGCTACATGAACGAGCGTGCCCGCTCCCGCACCCCCTGGCAGCTCCCCACCGGGCCCGGCACCTCGGCCGCCGACGTCGGAGCACTCCTCGCCGCGGCCGGCGCCGAGCGGCTGCGCGCCTACACCCACGTGCCGTTCCAGCGGGTCGGCCCGTCCCTCCTGCCCGAGCTCCACATGCCGTTCGAGGTGAGGCTCAGCCCTCATCTGGAGGGGGCGCGCGAGCGCATCCCCGGCTGGTGCCACCGTATGGGCCTGCTCTCCGAAGGCGTGTGGGACGAGGACAAGCTCACGGTCTACGACCTCCCCCTGGCCTCGGCCGGCATGCACCCCGAGGCGGGCCCGGAGGAGATCGACCTCATCACCCGGTGGCTGGTGTGGGGCACCTACGCCGACGACTACTACCCGGCCGTCTTCGGGCACCGCCGCGACCTGGCCGGCGCCAAGCACTACACCGAGCGCCTGGCGGCGTTCATGCCCCTGACCGGCGAGCCGGTCCCGCCGCCGGTGAACGGCCTGGAGCGGTCCCTGGCCGACCTCTGGGCGCGGACGACCGCCGCCATGACCCCGCGGCAGCGGCTCGGCGTGCGCGACTCGGTGAACGCCATGACCCACAGCTGGCTGTGGGAGCTGTCCAACCAGCTGCAGAACCGCATCCCCGACCCCGTCGACTACCTGGAGATGCGCAGAGCCACCTTCGGGGGCGACTTCCACCGGAGCCTGAGCCGCCTGGGGCACGGCCCGGCCATCCCGGACCAGGTCTACCGCAGCGGTCCGGTGCAGTCACTGGAACACTCCGCCACGGACTTCCTCATGCTCGCCAACGACCTCGTGTCGTACCAGAAGGAGATCGAGTACGAGGGGGAGTTCCACAACGGCGTCCTGGTCGTGCAGAACTTCTTCCGGTGCGACTACCCGACGGCCGCCGGCATCGTCGCCGACCTGGCCAACCAGCGGATGCGGCAGTTCGAGCACGTCCACGCGCACGAACTCCCCGTCGTCCAGCGGGACCTGGCTCTGTCCGAGCGGGAACGCGCGGCGGTGGAACGGTACGTGGAGGAACTGCGGAACTGGATCGCCGGCGTCCTCCACTGGCACCTGACCGTGGACCGTTACCGGGCGGATTTCCTGGCGCGCCGCGCCCACGGCTTCCTCCCGGACCGGCCGCCCGCCCTGCCCGTGCCCCGGCCGCCCGCGGCCGTGCCCGCGCCCGCGCCCGCGTACGGATGAGCCCGCGCGGTCACCCCGCGGAGGGCGACGTGCGCTACCCGGACGTCATGGAGTTCCGGGTCCGCCGGTGCGGGCGGCCCGACCCGTTCGAACTGCCCGAGGTGCTCTCCGGCTCCTTCCGCCGCCTCACCCACGACATCGACCACGGCCACCGCCTGATCGTCCTCACCCCGCCCGCCACCAGGGGCGCCGGCGGGCACCCGGAGATGTGGGAGATGACCGAGGTGAGGGACCCGGGCCCGGTCCGGATCCCCGCGGACGGCATCATCCAGATCACCGGGCCGGACGGCACGACCAGGACGTACCGGCGCACGGCCCGGACGTTCAACGACGCCCTCGGCTACACCATCGCCGAGGGCAGCCACGAGCAGTGGAGCTTCCTCAACCTCTCGCCGATCGTCCACCCCATGCACATCCACCTGGCCGACTTCCAGCTCCTCGGCCGCGACGCCTACGACGTGTCGGGCTTCGACCCGCGGATCGGCGGCACCCGCAGCCCGATCCGGTACGACGCCGGCACGCGGATCCCGCCGGCCCCCAACGAGCTCGGCCACAAGGACGTCTACCGGGTGCCCGGCCACCAGATGCTGCGCATCATGGGCAGGTTCGACGGCGCCCACGGCCGGTTCATGTACCACTGCCACCTGCTGGAGCACGAGGACATGGGCATGATGCGGCCCTTCGTCGTCCTGCCCCCGCAGGTGCTGAGGTTCGACCACGGCGGGGCGCACGGCGGCCACGGCGAGGGGCGCACGGGCTGATCCCGGGCCGCGCCCCGCACGGCCCGCCGCGGCCCGCACCGGTGCCCGTTCCCGGCGCACCGCGGGCCGCCCCGGCGCCGCCGGACCAGGTGCCGGGGCGGCGCGCGCCGGGCGCCCGGTCCGTCGGCCGCGCCCCGGCCGCTCCCCCCGATCGGCTCGCGCGGCCCTTTCCCGCCGGGCAGGATGCTGTCCGTAGTCCCCTCACACGCCAGGGAGGCCCGGATGACCGGCAGTACGCCCGCGCCCTTCACCGCCGACGACTACCGGGCCCGGATGGAGCGCGCCGCGCGGGCGGCCGCCGAGGCGGGGCTGGCCGGGCTCCTGGTGGCGCCCGGACCGGACCTGGTCTGGCTCACCGGGTACGCGCCGCCCGCGGTCACCGAGCGGCTCACCCTGCTGGTCCTCGCCCCCGGCCGGGACCCCGTCCTCGTCGTCCCCGCCCTGGAGGCCCCGGACGCCGAGAAGGCGGCCGGGACGGTCGTGCCCGCTCTGCGCGACTGGACCGACGGCGACGACCCCTACGCCGCCACCGCCGCACTCCTGGACGCCTCGGGACGGTACGGGATCAGCGACAACGCCTGGGCGATGCACCTGCTCGGCCTCCAGCAGGCGCTGCCGGGCACCTCGTACGCCTCCCTCACCGAGGCGCTGCCGATGCTGCGCGCGGTCAAGGACGCGTCGGAACTGGCCCTGCTGGAAGCCGCGGGCGCGGCCGCGGACGCGGCGTTCGAGGAGATCCGCAAGGTCCCCTTCGGGGGGCGCCGCGAGCGCGAGATCGCCGCCGACCTCGCCGATCTGCTGCGCCGGTTCGGCCACTCCCAGGTCGACTTCACCATCGTCGCCTCCGGCCCGAACGGCGCCGACCCGCACCACGAGGCCGGCGACCGCGTCATCGGACGCGGCGACATGGTCGTCCTGGACTTCGGCGGCCTCAGGGACGGCTACGGCTCCGACACCTCCCGCACGGTCCACGTCGGGGAACCCACCGACGAGGAGCGCCGGGTGCACGACCTCGTCCGCGAGGCCCAGGAGGCCGGCTTCCGGGCCGTGCGGCCGGGCGTCGCCTGCCAGGAGGTCGACCGGGCCGCCCGCGCGGTCATCGCCGGCGCCGGACACGGGGAGCGGTTCGTCCACCGCACCGGGCACGGCATCGGCGTCACCACGCACGAGCCGCCGTACCTGGTCGAGGGCGAGCCGCAACCGCTCGTGCCGGGCATGTGCTTCTCCGTGGAACCCGGCGTCTACCTCCCCGGCCGTTTCGGGGTACGCATCGAGGACATCGTCACGGTCACCGAGGACGGCGGCCGCCGCCTCAACAACACGACACGCGAAATGGTCATAGTGGACTGACGGGCGCCGGGAACCCGGGACGGACGGGCACCGCGACGGCCCCCCGGGCCCGGCACCGCCCGGCCCCCGCAGTCCCCGAAACCCCCGACCGACAACGGCGCGATCCATGACCCAGGCACCGACACCCACCGCGGACACCGTCCGCCGACTGGTCCGCTCCCTGCTCAAGGAAGGCCCGGGCGACGCGGACGACACCGCCTGGCCCGACGTCCGGCCCGTCGCCGCGGGGGGCGGGCACGCCACGTGGTGGGTCGGCACCCGCCATGTGCTGCGCCTCGCCCCCGGCCACGAGGCCGCCGTACGGCAGCGCCGCGAGCTGCGCCTGCGCGACCTGGTCCGCCCGCACGTCCCGGTCGCGGTGCCGGTGAGCGTGGCCCACGGGGAGTGGGCGCCCGGCATGACCTACACGCTGGACACCAAGGTGCCCGGCGGCTCGGGGGAGAGGCACGCGGTGTCGGCGCTCGGCGAGGCCGACCTGGCCGAACTGCTCACGGGGCTGCGCGCGGTGCCCGTCCGCCAGGCCGAGGCCCTCGGCGTGGAGCGGGTCGCCCCGCGCTCCCTGGAGGCGCTGCGCCGCGCCGCCGAACGCGCCGCCCGGCGGCTCGCCGAGGCCGACGAGTTCGACCCCGCCCGCCTGGCCCAGCTCACCCCGCCGGCCGCGGTCCAGCTCGCCGCCCAGCCCGGTTCGGCCGTCCTCGTCCACCACGGGCTCACCGACGAGCACCTCGTGGTCGGCGCCGACGGGCGGGTGCGCGGCGTCCTCGGCTGGGCCGACGCGGTCGTCGGGGACCCCGCCGAGGACATCGCGGGGCTCGCGCTCGCCGTGGGCGCCCCCGCCGCCGTCCGCGCCGCCACCCTGGCCGGCTACGGTGCCCGCCCCTGCCTGCGCGGCCTCTGGCTCGCCCGCTGCGACAGCGTGGTCCGCCTCGCCGACGCCCTCGCCGGCCGCGCCGCGGGCCCCCTCCCGCCGCTGCGCACCCGGCTGCGGCGCGCCTGGGAGGCGATCCTGCTCGAACGGGTGACGGAACTGCGGGAGGACGGGGAGGACGACGCCCTCTGACGCCGCCCTCCGACGACGCCCCCCGGCGCCGCCCGCGCCCCCCCCGGGGACCCCGGGGCGCCCTCACGACTGCAGCAGCACCACGCCCGACTCCCCGGGCAGCCGCAGCACCCCGTCCCCGCCCGGCGCCTCGACGGGCTCCCACGCGGCCAGCACACGCGCGGGGCGGGCGCCCAGCGGGATCGCCGCCGGCCGCGTGCCGAGGTTCACGGCGACGCGGATGTCCCCGCGCCGGAACGCGAGCCAGCGTCCCTCCTCGTCGTAGGCCACCTTGGTGTCGGCGAGGTCCGGGTCGGTGAGGTCCGGCTGCTCGGCGCGCAGGGCGATGAGCCGGCGGTACCAGGCCAGCACGCGCGCGTGGGGCTCGCGCTCCGGCTCGGACCAGTCCAGGCAGGAGCGGTCGCGGGTCGCGGGGTCCTGCGGGTCGGGCACGTCCTCCTCCTTCCAGCCGTGCGCGGCGAACTCCCGCCGCCGCCCGTGCCGTACCGCCTCCGCGAGCTCGGGGTCGGTGTGGTCGGTGAAGAACTGCCAGGGCGTGCCCGCCGCCCACTCCTCGCCCATGAACAGCATCGGCGTGAACGGGGCGGTCAGGACCAGCGTGGCCGCGCAGGCCAGCAGGCCGGGGGAGACCAGCGCCGACAGGCGGTCGCCCTGGGCGCGGTTGCCGATCTGGTCGTGGGTCTGGCTGTAGCCGAGCAGCCGGTGCGCGGCCGTGCGGGTGCGGTCCAGGGGGCGGCCGTGGTGCCGCTCCCGGAAGCTGGAGTACGTGCCGTCGTGGAAGTAGCCGCCGGTGAGCGTCTTGGCCAGGGCCGCCAGGGGGGCGCGCGCGAAGTCGGCGTAGTAGCCCTGGGACTCGCCGGTCAGCGTGGTGTGGACGGCGTGGTGGAAGTCGTCGTTCCACTGGGCGTGCACCCCGAGGCCGCCCGCCTCGCGCGGGGTGACGACCCGCGGGTCGTTCAGGTCGGACTCGGCGATCAGGAACAGCGGGCGGCCCACCTCGGCGGCGAGCGCGTCCACGGCCGCCGACAGCTCCTCCAGGAAGTGGCACGCGCGCGTGTCGGCCAGCGCGTGCACCGCGTCCAGCCGCAGTCCGTCCAGCCGGTAGTCGCGCAGCCACGCCAGCGCGCTGCCCACGAAGTACGCGCGCACCTCGTCCGAGCCGGGCGCGTCCAGGTTGACGGCGGCGCCCCAGGGGGTGTGGTGCGTCTCCGTGAAGTACGGCCCGAACTGCGGCAGGTAGTTGCCGGACGGCCCCAGGTGGTTGTGGACGACGTCCAGGACGACGCCCAGGCCGAGTTCGTGCGCCCGGTCGACGAACCGTTTCAGCGCCTCGGGGCCGCCGTACGGCTCGTGCACCGCCCACAGCGAGACCCCCTCGTACCCCCAGCCGTGCCGGCCCGGGAACGGGCACAGGGGCATCAACTCCACGTGGGTGACGCCGAGTCCGACGAGATGATCGAGCCGCTCGGCGGCCGCGTCCAGGGTGCCCTCGCGGGTGTAGGTGCCCACGTGCAGCTCGTACAGGACCGCGCCGGGCAACGGGCGTCCGGCCCACTCGGTGCGCCACGCGTACCGCCCGTGGTCGACGACCGCGCTCAGCCCGTCCGGGCCGTCCGGCTGGCGGCGCGAGCGCGGGTCCGGCAGCACGGGGCCGTCGTCCAGCGCGAAGCCGTACCGCGAGCCGTCCCGCGCCTCGGCCTCCCCCCGCCACCACCCCACCCGCTCGGGATCGCGTTCCATCGCATACGTGACGCCGTCGCACCGGAGCGTCACACGGCCGGCCTGTGGTGCCCACACCTCGAACTGCACGGACGGTTCCCCTTCGTCTGCTCACCGTGATGTAGCCCGTCCATGGTGCGTCAAACGAGATCGTTCCGCTTTCGCATCCCCGGTTTTCACCCGCCGCGTCCCGCGGCGGGCCATCGGCGCCGCCGCCGTCCGCGAGGGCGATCGGGCCGGCTCCGGCGAACGGGCGTTCCGCCCGCCGCTCCCTCCGCCGCGGAGACCTCGCGGAAGGGCCCCGGCTCTGGCCTGGGCATGACGCACGGTCGGCGCCGGTGGGCGGCCCCCGCCCCCGTCGCCGTCGGGGTGTTGACGTACCCCCGAAGTCGTGACTGACTGTGCGTACCCCGCGTACCCCGGGTGAACCGACGGCTTCGCAACGTGGAGGTGTGCCCTGCCGCCCCTCCACCGCTACCCGACCGTCGACGAGCTGGGCGCCCGGGCCGCCGCCCTGGTCGCCCGCCGTCCCCGCGACGCCCGGCTGCGCCGCGTCGGCACCTCCCGCGCGGGCATGCCCCTGTGGCTGCTGTCCGTCGGACACGGCAGCCGCCAGGCCCTCGTCGTCGCCGGACCGCACGCCAACGAGCCCGTCGGCGGCGCCACCGTCCTGCGGCTGGCCGAACGCGCGCTGGGCGATCCCCGGCTCACCGAGGACGCGGACGCCACCTGGAACCTGCTGCTGTGCCTGGACCCCGACGGCCTGCGCCACAACGAGGGCTGGCTCACGGGCCCGTACACCCTCGACCGCTACGCCCGCCACTTCTTCCGGCCCGGCTTCCTGGAGCAGCCCGAGTGGCTGCCCGACGGCGCGGCCGCGGCCACGCTGCCGGAGACCCGCGCCCTGCTCGCCCTCCAGGACGAGCTGCGGCCCTTCCTCCAGTGCTCCCTGCACGGCGTCGACGTGGGCGGCGGCTTCGCCGAGGTGACCCACGACCTGCCCGGCCTCGCCCGGCGGGTCGCGCACTCCGCGGCCCGCCTCGGCATCCCCCGCGAGCTCGGCGCGTACGACACCCTGTACTGGCCCGCCCTGGGGCCGGCCGTCTACCGGATCCCGCCGCCGCGCCGGGGCGACCTCGTGGCGGCCATCACGGAGGCCGCCGTCGAGTCCACGTGGAGCCACCCGCGCCGCTACGGCACCGTCACGGCCGTCGTCGAGGCGCCCATGTGGGGAGTGGCCGCCGTGGAGGACGGCTCACCGCCCGCGGACCGGGACGGGGCGCTGCGCGCCGTCAGCCGGACGCTGCGGCACGACACCCGGCTGCTGCGGGGCATCCTCGCCCGCGTCCGGCCCCACCTCGCCGCCGTGCCGGAGGCGGCCCGCCTGCTCGCGCCGGTCGACGACTACCTGCTGGTCTGCCCCGGCCTCGCCGACGCGTGGGACCCCGACACCGCCGCCGGCGACGGCCCGGGACACGCGCTCCCGCCGCTGAGCACCGCCCACCTGACCGCCCTGCGCATCGCCGGGCGGCGGCTGGCCCTGCGCACGGCCGGGCTGCTGCACCAGCTGGTCACGGGCGCCGGGCGCGACCCGGCCGGGGCGCTGCCGGAACTGGACCGGCTCATCGACGCGTGGTGCGCCGACTACCGCGACGGCTGCGTGGCGCGCTGGATCCCGGTCGCACGCCAGGCCGAGTACCAGACGCGCGTGGTGCTCGCCGCGTTCGAACTGGCGGCGCGGTACGCGCCCGCCCGCTCCCGTTCGGGTGAGCAGGGCTGGGGGTCCGGGGCCGCCGTGCCGATGCACCGGGAATGACGCACACCACCACGACAAGAGCGCTGCGGAGCGGCCTGCTGACGGCGGCCGCCCTCCTCGCCGCCTGCGCCACGCCGGCGTCGGCGACCGCCGGGGGCGCCCACGCGGGCACCTGGCTGCACCTCACGGTCACCCGGGGCGAGACCCCGTCCGCGGTCACGCGCGGCGCCCTGCTGCGCTGCGATCCGCCCCAGGGCCACCCCCGCGCCGCCCGGGCCTGCGCGGAGCTCGGCACGGCGAACGGCGACATCGCGGGCCTGCGGCCGCAGGACGCCCACTGCCCGATGGTCTACGCCCCGGTGACCGCCCACGCGCGCGGGCAGTGGCGGGGCCGGCCGGTCGAGTACACGGCGACCTTCCCCAACGGCTGCGTGATGGCGGCCCGGACCGGGTCGGTGTTCGCCCTGGACGGCGCGGGGCCGGGCCCGTCGCACCCGGCCTGACGGGCGTGCCGCGGACCGGTCCGCCCGGCGGGCCGGTCAGTCCGCCGTCCCCACCCGCTCCAGCAGCGCCACCGGCAGCCGCTCGAAGAGCTCCGCCAGACGCACGTGCCCGGTGAACGCGCGCTCCGGCGCCAGCGCGTCGGCCCACCGGCCCGGCGGCAGGGGCAGCCGGGTGTCCCGCCAGCCGCCCGCGCGCGCCAGCCGCAGCGACAGCCGCGTCACGGCCGTGAGCACCTCGCCCGAGCGGACGAACGCCACGCAGTGCGCCGCCGCCGGCCCCTCGGCGGTCAGCGGCGCGTACGACGCCGCGGCGCCGAAGACGTCCGGCCGCCGCGCGCGCAGCCCCAGCGCCGCCCGCGTCACCGCGCCCTTGTCCCCGGGATCGTCCGCGGGCGGGAAGCGCACGGGCCGCCGGTTGTCGGGGTCGACCAGCGCCCGGTACTCGCCCTCCGTGCCCTGGTAGAGGTCCGGCACGCCCGGCATCGTCAGGTGCACCAGGGCCGTGCCGAGCACGTTGGCCCTCAGGTGCGGCTCCAGCGCGGCGCGGAAGGCCGCCACCCGCTCGCCCGGCGCCCCGCACGGCCCCGCCGCCACGAACCGCGCCACCGCCTCCTCGTACGCCGGCTGCTGCTCGGTCCAGCTGGTGTGCGTCCCCGCCTCGCGCACGTGTTTCAGCAGGGCCTGCTGCACGCGCTCCCGGTCCGCCGGGCCGAGCCCGAACACCGTCTGCCAGGCCGCCCACGCCAGCTGCGCGTCCGGCGCGTCCGCCGCGTCGCGTTCGCCACGGGCCGCCTCGGCCAGGACGTCCGCCCAGTCCCGCGGGCACTCGGTGAGCACGGCCAGCGCCGCGCGCACGTCGGCGCTGCGCTTGGTGTCGTGCGTGGAGACGACCGTCCCGGTCACCGGCCAGTCCCGCTGCAGGCGCGCGCAGTAGGCGTGGAACTCCTCCGGGGAGACGGCCGGGGACCCCGGGTTCCCGCCCACCTCGGTCGCCGACAGCAGCGGCACGTAGCGGTAGAACGCCGTGTCCTCCACGGACTTCGCGCGCAGCGCCGACGCCGTCTGCGCGAACCGCGTCCGCAGCTCCACGTGGTCCGGCCCGTCCCCGGCCCGGCCCAGCACCAGGTCGCGTACGACGTCGACCGCCCCGGCCTCCTCGGGCACCGCGAAGGCGCGCCGGGCCTCCGCGGCGGCCTCCTCGGTGACCACGGACGCCGCGTCGACCGACGCGTACGGCCGGTAGACCTCCAGCCGGACCAGCAGCTCCCGCAGCGCGGTGCGCAGCGCCCAGGGCGCGCGGTCGCGCAGGCGGGGATCGGGCGAGGCGGCGCACAGGCGGTGCGCCACCCGGGTGAGCCGGTCGCACTCGGTGGCCAGCTCATGCGTGAGCACCTGGTACGCGGCCCGCCGCGCCGTCGCCGCCCAGTCGCCGCCCCGGTCCGCCTGCGGGGCCGCGAACCGCCGGTAGTGCCCGATCAGTTCCGCCAGGCCCGCCGGGTCCGTGAACAGGCCGTCGACGTGCCGCAGGGCGTCGTAGCCGGTGGTGCCCGCGACGGGCCAGGAGGCCGGCAGGCGCTCCCCGTCCGAGAGGATCTTCTCCACGACCGTCCAGCGGCCCCCCGTCGCCTCGTGCAGCCGCCGGAGGTAGCCGTCCGGGTCGGCGAGCCCGTCGGGGTGGTCGACCCGCAGCCCGTCGATCACCCCCTCGTGCAGCAGCCGCAGGACCGTGGCGTGCGTGGCCTCGAACACCTCCGGGTCCTCCACGCGCACCCCGATGAGCTCCGAGATGCTGAAGAAGCGCCGGTAGTTCAGCTCGGTGCGGGCCAGCCGCCACCACACCGGGCGGTACCACTGCGCGTCCAGCAGCTGCGGCAGCGGCAGGTCCTCGGTGCCCTCCCGCAGCGGGAACGCGTGGTCGTAGTAGCGCAGCACGTCGCCGTCGACCCGCAGCTCGCCGATCACCTCGCCCAGCGGCCCGCCGAGCACCGGCAGCAGCACCTGGCCGCCCTGCGCCTCCCAGTCGATGTCGAACCACCGCGCGTACGGCGACTTCGGACCCTCCCGCAGCACCTCCCACAGGGCGCGGTTGTGGCGCGGGGACATCGCCATGTGGTTGGGCACGATGTCCACCACCAGGCCGAGCCCGTGCTCCCGCGCGGTGCGCGCCAGCGCCCGCAGCCCCTCCTCGCCGCCCAGCTCCCCGCGCACGCGCGCGTGGTCCACGACGTCGTACCCGTGCGGCGAGCCCGGCACCGCCTCCAGCACGGGGGACAGGTGCAGGTGCGAGACGCCGAGCGACGCCAGATAGGGCACGGCCGCCGCGGCGGCCTCGAAGGGGAAGCCGGGCTGCAGCTGCAACCGGTACGTGGCCGTGGGCACCGCCGGATCGGGTCGCTCAGGTGTCATGACAACGTACGTACCCGCCCCGCGGCCTTTCGTGTCATCGCGCCTTCGGCCCGGGGCGGGCACGCCGCCATCCGTGTGACGCCCGCTAGACGGGCCGCTGCAGCACCGTCAGGCTCCGGTCCACCAGGGTCAGCCGGTCCCCGGCCTGCACCTTCGCCCCCGCGCCCGGCGGCACCTGGTCCGGGTGGGAGGTGTCCACGACCACCTGCCACTGCCGGCCGTGGTCGACCGGCACCACGAACTCCAGCGGCTCCGGCGAGGGGTTGAACATCAGCAGGAACGAGTCGTCGACGATGCGCTCCCCGCGCGGTCCCGGCTCCGAGATCGCGTTGCCGTTGAGGAACACGGTCAGCGCCGACGCCTGCGCCGAGGTCCAGTCCTGCTGGGTCATCTCCCGGCCCTCGGGGGTGAACCAGGCGATGTCCGACAGGTCGTCGTGGGTGCCCTCCACGGGCCGTCCGTGGAAGAAGCGCCGCCGGCGGAAGACCGGATGGTCCCTGCGCAGCCACACCATCGCGCGGGTGAACTCCAGCAGCCCGGTGTCCGCCCCGTCCCCCTCCTCCTCGGGCCATCGCACCCACGACAGCTCGTTGTCCTGGCAGTAGGCGTTGTTGTTGCCCTTCTGCGTGCGGGCGAACTCGTCGCCGTGGCTGATCATCGGCACGCCCTGGGACAGCAGCAGCGTGGCGATGAAGTTCCGCATCTGCCGCGCCCGCAGCTCCAGCACCGCCGGGTCGTCGGTCTCGCCCTCGACCCCGCAGTTCCAGGACCGGTTGTGGCTCTCGCCGTCCCGGTTGTCCTCGCCGTTGTCCTCGTTGTGCTTGTCGTTGTACGCCACCAGATCGTGCAGCGTGAAGCCGTCGTGGCAGGTCACGAAGTTGATCGAGGCCAGCGGGCGGCGCCCGTCGTCCTGGTACAGGTCGGAGGAGCCCGTCAGCCGGGACGCGAACTCCGCCAGGGTGCGCGGCTCGCCCCGCCACAGGTCCCGCACGGTGTCCCGGTACTTCCCGTTCCACTCGGTCCACAGCGGCGGGAAGTTGCCCACCTGGTAGCCGCCCTCGCCCACGTCCCAGGGCTCGGCGATCAGCTTCACCTGGGAGATCACCGGGTCCTGCTGCACCAGGTCGAAGAAGGCCGAGAGCCGGTCCACCTCGTGGAACTGCCGCGCCAGGGTCGCCGCGAGGTCGAAGCGGAAACCGTCGACGTGCATCTCGGTGACCCAGTACCGCAGCGAGTCCATGATCAGCTGGAGCACGTGCGGGGACCGCATGAGCAGGGAGTTCCCGGTCCCGGTCGTGTCCATGTAGTAGCGGGGGTCGTCCGTGAGCCGGTAGTAGCGCGGGTTGTCGATGCCCTTGAAGGACAGCGTCGGGCCCAGGTGGTTGCCCTCGGCGGTGTGGTTGTAGACCACGTCCAGGATCACCTCGATCCCGGCCTCGTGCAGCGCCTTCACCGCCGACTTGAACTCCAGGACCTGCTGGCCGCGGTCGCCCCAGGAGGCGTAGGCGTTGTGCGGGGCGAAGAAACCGATCGTGTTGTAGCCCCAGTAGTTGCTCAGGCCCATGTCGGCCAGGCGGTGGTCGTCGACGAACTGGTGCACCGGCATCAGCTCCAGCGCGGTGACCCCCAGCTTGGTCAGGTGTTCGATGATGGCGGGGTGGGCGAGCGCCGCGTAGGTGCCGCGCAGCTCCTCGGGCAGCCCCGGGTGCCGCATGGTGAGGCCCTTGACGTGGGCCTCGTAGATCACCGTGTGGTGGTACTCGGTGCGCGGGCTGCGGTCGTCGCCCCAGTCGAAGTACGGGTTGACCACGACCGAGGTCATCGTGTGCGGCGCCGAGTCCAGGTCGTTGCGCCGGTCGGGATCGTCGAAGTGGTAGCCGTAGACCTCCTCGCCCCAGCGGATCGAGCCGCTGATCGCGCGTGCGTACGGGTCGAGCAGCAGCTTCGCGGAGTTGCAGCGCAATCCGCGTTCGGGGGCGTAGGGGCCGTGCACGCGGTAGCCGTACCGCTGCCCCGGCATCACGCCCGGCACGTACGCGTGCCGTACGAACGCGTCGCTCTCCCTCAGCTCGATCGCCGTCTCCGAGCCGTCGTCGTGCAGCAGACACAGCTCTACTCGGTCCGCGGCCTCCGTGAAGACCGCGAAATTGGTGCCGGCGCCGTCGTACGTGGCACCGAGTGGGTATGCCTCTCCAGGCCAGACCTGCATGGATACGACTCTTTCAGGTGTGCGACGCGGGTGGGGACGTCTTGGCCCCGGGTCTCCCCGGAAATGAGGGGACCACCCAGGACTTACTTCCCCCTTACCGGCCGGCCAGTGCACACGGGTATGCCGAACCGGTGGGGCGGGGGCATCCCCCGGGGCGGACGGGAGCGGGCGAGGAGCGGGGAAGACGTGCGCGGGACGGTGCGCCGGCGTCCGGGCGGGGGCCGCCCCGCCCGGCCGGCGGCTCCCCGCTCCGGCGGGGACCGCGGCCCGCGACGCCTCGGCGGCGACGGCCGTCCGGAGTCCGCGGACAGGTGCCTGCGGACAGGCGGGCGGGCGGTCGGGTGGGCGGACGGGCGGGTCCGGGGAACCCCGTCGTCCGGGGCGCGCCGGTCCCCGCCGCGTCGTGCGGGACGGGGACGGGCGGCCCCCGCCGGTCCGCCGGCCGGATCTCCCGCTCCGCCCGCGGGACGCGACCGCTATGAATCCGCTCACGCCGGCCGAGCTCGCTGTGTCGAACGGACGTGCAGATCAAGGAGGTTGAGAAACTACCTGTCCATCGGGCTGCACCGCGGACCGCTCCCGGAGTACCCTTCCTTGATCGTTGGGACGGGGATGCCCGGGGGAGCGGAAGGCGGTGCGCGGGTGGGCTCGGGAGGGCTGGAGCTGCCCCCTGGTGACGACGGCCACGAGGGGAACTCCACAGACGTCCCGCCCGGCGCCGTGTCCCTGGCACGGCCGATGGACGCGGGCGCGATCGGACCGGAGCTGGACTGGGACGCCGACGCCTGGCGCGAGGTGCGCACCCGCGCCCAGCGGGCCGGCCGCGCCTACATCTGGCTGAACCTCGTCGAACAGCGGCTGCGCGCGGTCGTGGCCGCCGTCCTGCGGCCGGTGTACGAGCCCGTCCACGGCGACGACTGGGTGGTCGCGGCGGCCGGGCCCGCCGGCCAGGAGTGGGTGCAGCGGGCGGTCGCCGTACGGGAGGTCAGCCGCCGCAAGGGCTATCTGCTCGATCCGGCCGACGACAACGTCCTCAGCTTCCTCACGCTGCCGCAGCTGCGCGAGCTGATGGTGCAGCACTGGCCCTGCTTCGAGCCCTACGTCGACGAGCGCCGGGAGGTCGAACTCGCCCTCGACGAGCTGGAGGTCACCCGGAACGTGGTCTCCCGCAACCGGGCGCTGTCCGAGGCCGTCCTGGCCCAGGCCGAGCGGGCCTCGGCCCGGCTGCTGGAGATCCTCGGCGCGGGCGGCGACGTGCCCTCCGCGCGCCGGCTGCCGGTCGACGCGGTCGAGGACCTGGTCGGCGACCGGTACGCCGACGTGGTCGCCGTGCACCCCGACCGGGTGCGGCTGCTGCGTCAGTTCCCCGCCGAGGACATCTTCGGCGGAGCCCGCCGCCTGGACGCCATCGGCATCGGCCTCAACCTGCTCGTGCAGAACTTCTCCGGCCGGCGCCTGGTCCGCCTCGCCGAGTCCGGCTGCCGGGTGCGGCTGCTGTTCCTGAACCCGGCCTCCAGCGCGGTCAAGCGGCGCGAGCGCGAGCTGGGCATCAAACGCGGGGAGCTGAGCCGCGCCGTCGAGACGAACATCCTGCACATGCGCCGGGTGCGCGCCCGGCTGCGCGACCCGGGCGCCTTCGAGATCCAGGTGTTCGACGAGACGCCCCGCTTCACCGCCTACCTCGTCGACGGCGACGGCGCGGACGGCGTCGCCGTCGTGCAGTCCTACCTGCGCCGGACGCGGGGGATGGAGGCGCCGGTGTTCGTGCTGCGGAACGGGAGCAGGCTGGTCAAGTCGGGCGAGGTGGACGAAGGCGGGCTCTTCCCCACCTACCGCGAGGAGTTCGAGTCGATGTGGGCGGACTCCCGGCCGGTGTCGTGAAACGCCCGGGTGACGGGCTCCGCGAAGGGAGAAGCGGAACGCGGTCCTCTGATTGTCAGTGGCCCATGGGAAGGTGGAGGCCACTGGGGGACAGCACCACCGAGAAGGGGGGCCGCCGATGGGCTGGCACCGGGAGCCGCTGATCGGCTTCGACCTGGAGACGACCGGCACGGATCCGCGCGAGGCGCGCATCGTCACGGGGGCCGTGATCGAGGTCAGGGACGGGGAGCCGGTGAGGCGCCGGGAGTGGCTGGCCGACCCCGGGGTGGAGATCCCGGCGGACGCGGTGGCGGTCCACGGCATCAGCACCGAGCGGGCGGCCGCCGAGGGCCGCCCCGCCGACCGGGTCGCGGACGAGATCGCCGACGTGCTCGTGGCGTACTGGACGTCGGGCGTCCCGGTTGTCGCCTACAACGCCGCCTTCGACCTCACGCTGCTCTCCGCGGAGCTGCGGCGGCACGCCCTGCCGTCACTGCGCGACCGGCTGGGCGGCGCGGCCCCCGCCCCGGTCATCGACCCCTACACCATCGACCGCTCCGTCGACCGCTACCGCCGCGGCAAGCGCACCCTCGAAGCGGTCTGCGCGGAGTACGGCGTCGCGTTCGGCACCGCCCACGACGCCGCGGCCGACGCGCTCGCCGCGGCCCGGCTGGCCCGCGCGATAGCCGGCCGCCACCCCGAGGTCGCGGCCCTCGGCCCGGCGGAGCTGCACCGCCGCCAGATCGAGTGGTACGCCGAGTGGGCGGCGGACTTCCAGGCCTTCCTGCGCCGCAAGGGCGACGCGACCGCGGTGGTCGACGGGACGTGGCCGGTGCGGGAGCCCGTGGGCGACAGGGTCTGAGCAGGGCCGCCGACGGCTCAGAACGGATACCAGCGCACCGTCTCGTCGCCGTCCCGCAGCGACGCCACCCGGCGCTCGAACTCGGCCAGTGCCCTGGGGTTGCTCGGCGCGTGCTGGGCCACCCAGGCGCAGCTGGCCGTCTCGCGGGCACCGCGCAGGACCGAGCAGCCCTCCCACTCGCGCACGTCCCAGCCGTACGCCTCGGTGAAGGAGTCGTACGCCTCGGCGGGCAGCCCGTAACGGTCCCGGGACAGGGCCATGACCACCAGGTCGTGCTCGCGCAGATCGGCGGAGAAGGTCTCCAGGTCGACCAGGACCGGCCCGTCGGGGCCGATGTGCACATTGCGGGGCAGCGCGTCGCCGTGGATCGGGCCGGGCGTCAGCCGGGGCGTCAGCCCGGCCGCGGCCGCCGCGAAACCGTCGCGGCGTTCGCGCAGATACGCCGCGTCCGCGGGGTCGATCACATCGCCCGCGAGTCGCAGCCAGCGTTCCACGCCCCCCAGCAGATCGCGGGGCGGCAGCGTCAGGGGAGGGGAGGGCAGCGCGTGGACGAGCCGCAGCAGTCCGGCCAGGTCCCGGGGCTCGGCGGGCCGCACCGGATCCGGCAGCCGGTGCCACACGGTCACCGGATGCCCCTCGACCAGCAGCGCCTTCGGCTCGGCCGCCCGCACCGCCGGCACCCCCGCCCCGGCCAGCCACACCGCGACGTCCAGCTCGCGCTGCGCCCGGTCCAGGAGCCCGGCGTCGCGGCCCACCTTGACGACCAGGTCACCGGCGGCGAACACCGCGTTCTCGCCCAGGGCGAGCAGCCGCGCCTCCCGCGCCGGGCCGGGCAGCACGCCCGCCGCGGCCACCACGTCCCGTGCCTTGGCCTCGTCCATCGTCCTCCGCCTCCGTGTCCTTCCTCGCGCGGGCCCGGCCCGGGCCGTGTCCTTCCTCGCCCGTGTCCGGCCCGATCCGGCCCCGGCCCCGGCACGGTTCCGGCCTGATCCCGCGCCCGTGCCGGGACCGGCGGCGGGGCACTCGCCGCCGGACCCCCGCCGTCCGTCGGCCAGTGTCGCATCCGCACGGGCCGGAGCCGGCGGGCGCACCCGGCTGCCGATGCTCTCCGCCCGCGGGAAGGCCTTACGCCACGGGCGGTTCGGCCACGCGGCGGCGCGGGGCCGCGTCACGGCCGCCGCGCTCCCGGTCCCGCCGGCCGTTCTCCGCGCCGGCCGTCCCGGGGGAGGGGAGGACGGACGAGGACCCGCACGACCGCCCGCGCCGGCCGGTACGCCGCCCCGCTCGCGTACCTCGTCCTCCTCGCCCTCCCCTCCTCCGGCTGCCGGCCACCGCGTTCGAAGCGCCGCGCGAGCCGGGCGGTCCCCGGCGGAAAATCCGTTGCCCGCCGCCCGCGGGCCCTCCTACCGTGCTGTCCGTGGGAATCAACGCGATCTACATCTCCGGTCACGACCGGGGCTGCACGCACTCCGTCCGGATGCGCCGCGGTCCCGGAGCCCTGACCGGTCCGGGACGCCCCGTCCGCTGATCCGCCGCGGCCGCCGGCCTTCCCGCTTCGCTCTTCCCCCGTCTTCCGGTCAGGGCCCTCGTCTGCCCTTTTCCCCCTCACGGAAGACAAGGACCGCAGGCCATGGCCCGCCCCACGCGCGTCTCGCGCGCCCTCTCGCAGAACTTCCTCGCCGACCGCGCCACCGCCGAACGCTTCGCCCGGCTCGCCGCACCGCACCCCCGCCCCGTCCCCCTGCTGCTGGAGGTCGGCGCGGGGAAGGGCGCGTTGACGCGGACGCTCGCCCCCCGCTGCCGGGAACTGGTCGCCTACGAGATCGATCCCCGGCTCGTCCCCGTCCTGCGCGCCCGCTTCGCGGACACTCCCCACGTCCGCGTCGTGGCCGGGGACTTCCTGGCCGCACGGCCCCCGCGCACACCGTTCTCCGTCGCCGGGAACGTGCCCTTCTCCCGCACCTCCGCCGTCGTCGACTGGTGCCTGAGGGCTCCGGCCCTGACCGATGCCACCCTGCTCACCCAGCTGGAGTACGCCCGCAAGCGCACCGGCGACTACGGCAGCTGGACCCTGCTGACGATCCGTACCTGGCCCCGTTACGAGTGGCGGCTGGCCGGGCGGGTCGGCCGGTACGGTTTCCGGCCCGTGCCGCGCGTCGACGCCGGGATCCTCCGCGTCGAACGCCGCCGCACCCCGCTGCTCGACGCCGACGCCTGCCGCAGTTGGCGGCACCTGGTGGAGCTGGGTTTCTCGGGGGTCGGCGGCTCGCTGCACGCCTCCCTGAGCCGGGCCCACCCCAAGCGGCGCGTCGACGCCGCGTTCCGTGCCGCGCGCCTCGATCCGGGCGTGCCCGTCGGCGCGGTGCCGCCCGAGCGGTGGCTCCGGCTGCACGAGGTGCTGACCTCATGAGAAATGAGTTGTACGAGACGTCTCGTCTCGCGTATGGTCGCTGCCATGACCAGTCCCGCTCACCTCGCCATGTTCTCCATCGCCGCCCACGGCCACGTGAACCCCAGCCTGGAGGTGATCCGCGAACTCGTCGCGCGCGGGCACCGGGTCACGTACGCGATCCCGCCCGCCTTCGCCGAGAAGGTCGCCGCGACCGGCGCCGAACCCAGGCTGTGGCACTCCACGCTGCCCGGCCCCGACGCCGACCCGGAGGCGTGGGGGACCACCCTCCTGGACAACGTGGAGCCGTTCCTCGACGACGCGATCCAGGCGCTGCCCCAGCTGATCGAGGCGTACGAGGGGGACGAACCGGACCTCGTGCTCCACGACATCACCTCCTACCCCGCCCGGGTCCTCGCCCACCGCTGGGGCGTGCCGGCGATCTCCCTCTCGCCCAACCTCGTCGCCTGGGAGGGCTACGAGGAGGAGGTCGCCGAGCCGATGTGGGCGGAGCCGAAGCGGACCGAGCGCGGGCGGGCCTACTACGCCCGGTTCCGGGCGTGGCTGGAGGAGAACGGGATCACCGAGCATCCGGACTCGTTCGTGGGCCGTCCCGCCCGCTCCCTCGTCCTGATCCCGAGGGTGCTCCAGCCCCACGCCGACCGGGTCGACGAGAGCGTGTACACCTTCGTGGGCGCCTGTCAGGGCGACCGCGGCGCCGAGGGGGACTGGCAGCGGCCCGCCGGCGCCGAGAAGGTCGTGCTCGTGTCGCTGGGGTCGGCCTTCACCAAGCAGCCGGGCTTCTACCGGGAGTGCGTCCAGGCCTTCGGCGGTCTGCCGGGCTGGCACACGGTGCTGCAGATCGGCCGGCACGTCGACCCCGCCGAGCTGGGGGACCTGCCCGGGAACGTCGAGGTGCACTCCTGGGTGCCGCAGTTGGCGATTCTGAGGCAGGCCGACCTGTTCGTCACCCACGCCGGCGCGGGCGGCAGCCAGGAGGGGCTGGCCACCGCGACGCCGATGATCGCCGTGCCGCAGGCCGTGGACCAGTTCGGCAACGCCGACATGCTCCAGGGCCTCGGCGTCGCCCGCCACCTGCCCAGGGAGGAGGCGACCGCCGCCGCCCTGCGGGAGACCGCGCTGCGCCTGGTCGACGACCCGGAGGTCGCCCGCCGGCTGAAGGACGTCCAGGCGGAGATGGCCCGGGAGGGCGGCACGCGGCGGGCCGCCGACCTCATCGAGGCCGAGCTGCCCGCAGGGGCGGACCCCGCGTGACCACGGGGGCCGGCGCCGCGGGCGCGCACCGCCCGGCACGGGAACCGGGGCCGACCGCCCCGGCGCACGGGTGAGGCCCGGCTCCCCGCAAGGCGCGGGGAGCCGGGCCTCGCTCCGGCGGCCGTCGGACCCCCGCCGGCGCGCCCTCGTCACGCGCGGTGCGCGTGACCGCCTCCGGCGCCTCGTCGTGCGTCGGGTCCGGCAGCCGGCGCAGCCACCGCGGCAGGCACCGGTCGCGCTCGCCGAGCAGCGCCGTCACCGCCGGCAGCAGCACGCCCCGGACGACCGTCGCGTCGATCAGGACCGCCGCCGCGAGACCGGCGCCCATCCGCTTCATGGACTGCGTGGACCACGTCCCGAGAACGCGAACACGACGGCCCTGCCGCCGTGCCCGCCGCCCGCCCTAGGGTGGGCGGATGACGACGATGTACGCGGCGCTGCTGCGCGGGATCAACGTGGGCGGCCGCCGGAAGGTCCCGATGGCCGACCTGCGCACGCTCCTGGAGGAACTCGGCCTCCGCGCCGTCCGCACCCACCTGCAGAGCGGGCAGGCCGTGTTCGCGGCCGGGCGCGGCGAGGAGGAGGCGCTGGCCGCCGAGCTGACGCGGGCGATCGAGAAGCGGTTCGGTTTCGCGGTGGACGTGATCGTGCGCGACCACGCGTATCTGCGGGCGGTCGCCGAGGCGTGCCCGTTCCCGGCCGCCGAGCTGGAGGCGAAGCAGCTCCACGTCACCTACTTCTCCGCACCCGTCGACGCCGGGCGGTTCGCGGAGATCGACCGGGCCGCCCACCTCCCCGAGGAGTTCCGGCTCGGCGACCGCGCCCTGTACCTGTACGCGCCGCACGGCCTCGGCCGCTCCCGGCTCGCCGAGCAGCTGTCCAGGCCCCGCGTGAACAAGGGCCTGATCGCCACCACCCGCAACTGGAACACCGTCGTCGCACTCGTGGAGCTGACCCGCGGCTGACCGGGACCCCGCCGTCGAGGCCGCCGTCCGGGGCGAGCCGGCGCGGCTCGGCCCCGAGGTCCGCCGCTCCCCGGAACGGATCGCGGCGCTGCCGCACCCCGGCTTCCACGAGTTCGACGCCCGGGAGGAACGACCGCCGGCGGCGTCAGGCGCCGATCGCCGCCGGCACCGGCAGGCACGCCGCGTCGTAGCGCTCCAGCAGGACCCGCGCCACCTCCGGGGCCGGGCCGAGGACACCGGCGAGGACGTCCGCCTCCGCGGCGCCGCGCGCGATGCGGTCCGGCAGGAAGCCGGGGGCCAGGACGTACGGGGCGACGGCGACCCGCGCACAGCCCAGGGCCCGCAGCTCGCGCACCGCGTCCTCGGTGCGCGGCAGGGAAGCGGAGGCGAACGCAGGCCGCACGGCGCACCAACCGGTGTGCCGCCACTCCCGCGCGATGTCAGCGATCACTGCGATCGCCTCCGGGTCGGTGGACCCCGCCGAGGCCAGCACGACCCCGGTCGAGGACTTGTCGGCGGGGCTCAGCCCCGCCTCGTACAGCCGCCGTTCCAGGGCGGCGAGCAGCAGCGGCGACGGGCCGAGGACCTCCGCCTGCCGGATCCGCAGCTGCGGCGGCGCGTCCGCGAGGACCGCCGGGATGTCCGCCTTCGCGTGGAAGGCGCGGGTGAGCAGCAACGGCAGGGCCACCACGTCCCGGACGCCCCTTTGCCGCCCGCCCCTGCCGCGGTGCGGCGCCTCGCGCCGCGCCTCCTCCGCCAGGGACTCCAGCACCCCCTGCACCGAGGGGAGGTTGAAGTCCAGGAAGCCGGTCTCCACGCGCACGTCCGGCCGCAGCGCCCGCACCCGCCGCACCAGGGCGTGGACGGTCGCGGCGTGCCGCGGATCGCGGCTGCCGTGGGCGACGACGAGCAGGACCGGACGGTGCATGACGTGCCTCAGCCCCTCACCAGCAGACCGCGGCTGCGCAGCACCCACCGCTCCAGCGGGCTGAAGATGAGCAGGTCGATGGCGATGCCGACGATCAGGATGAGCAGGATGGCCTCGAACACCATGGCCATGTCGCTGGCGTTGCGGCCGTTCTCCAGCAGCTGGCCGAGGCCGACGCCGAGGTCGGGGAAGGAGGCGATGATCTCCGCGGCCATCAGGGAGCGCCACGAGAACGCCCAGCCCTGCTTCAGGCCGGCGACGTAGCCGGGCAGGGCGGCGGGCAGCACGATGTGCCAGGTGCCCTTCAGCCCGGTGGCGCCGAGGGTGCGGCCCGCGCGCAGGAACAGCGGCGGCACCTGGTCGACGCCGGACACCAGGCCGTTGGCGATGGAGGGGACGGCGCCCAGCAGGATCACCGCGTACATCATCGAGTTGTTCAGCCCCAGCCAGATCACCGCCGGCGGCACCCACGCCACCGACGGCAGCGACTGCAGGCCGGACAGGATCGGGCCGATGGCCGCCCGGACGAACTTCACGCGCGCCACCAGCAGGCCCAGCGGGGTGCCGATCAGCAGCGCGAAGCAGAAGCCGAGCAGGCCGCGGGAGACGCTGGTCCAGATGTAGTCGAGCAGCTCGCCCTGGAGCCACGCCTGCCGGACCACGTCCCACACGGCGGCGGGCGCGGGCAGCTTGCTCGGGTCGTCGACGACCCCGAAGGAGATCAGCGCCTGCCACACCACCAGCACCAGCGCGACGGCGAGGACGGGCGGCAGGATCTTCTCGGTGAAGGTCTGCCGGAAGGGCTTGCGCCGGATCTGCACCGCGTCCAGCGCGTCCAGTCCGGCCTCCAGGCCGGCCAGGTCGTTGCCGTCCTTGGCGGTCGTCCCGGTGACGGTCGTCTCAGTGCTGGCCATGGCGACGGATCTCCCCCCGCAGTTCTTCGGTGATCTCGACGGACAGTTCCGCCACGGCGGTGTCCTCGATGCGCCGCGGATGCGGGATGTCCACGGTCCACTCGCGTGCGATCCGCCCGGGCCGGGAGGACAGCAGTACCACGCGCTGCGCGAGGCGGACCGCCTCGCGCACGTTGTGCGTGACGAACAGGACGGACACGTTCGTCTCCCGCCAGATGCGGGTCAGCTCGTCGTGCAGCACGTCCCGCGTGATCGCGTCCAGGGCCGCGAACGGCTCGTCCATCAGCAGCAGCCTGCTCTCCTGCGCGAGCGCGCGGGCCATGGCGACACGCTGGCGCATACCGCCGGACAGCTCGTGCACCCGCTTGCCGTACGCGCCCTTCAGCCGGACCAGTTCGAGCAGCTGCTCGGCCCGCTCGCGGCGCCCGGACTTGGGCACCCCCCGGAGCTTCAGGGCGAGTTCGATGTTCTTGCCCGCGGTCAGCCAGGGGAAGAGGGCGTGCTCCTGGAACATCAGGGCCGGGCGGCCGTCGGTGACGATGCCGCCGGCGGTGGGCCGGTCGAGGCCCGCCACCAGGTTCAGCAGCGTCGACTTGCCGCAGCCCGAGGCCCCCAGGAGGGTGACGAACTCGCCGGGCGCGACATCGAGGCTGATGTCGTCCAGCACGAGCTGCTGCCCGGCGGGGCCCGGGAACGACTTCGAGACGTGCTCGATCCGGGCGGCCTGCGCGGCCGCCTCGGTGCCGTCGTCGGCCTTGGCGAGGGTCGTGGCCATGGTCGTCACCTCCTGGGGACGCATCGGATGCGGGACTTGCTCACTCGGCGCCGAGACCGGCGTCGTCGACCGTGCTCTCGCCCTCGGCCTTCAGGACCTTGTTCAGGATCGTGAGGTCGTAGATGCCCTTGAGGTCGGGCTTCTCCAGCAGACCCGCCTTGACCGCGTGCTCCGCCTCGGTGTCGAGGGTGGCGGCCAGCGGGTCGTCGGTGAACCGGATCGACTTCCACGCCGGGTCCAGCACCTCGGCCGGCAGGGCCTTGCCGGAGTCCTTCTCCAGCTGCTCGTTCGCCGCCGCCTTCGCCTCGTCGGGGTGGGCGTTGATCCACCGGTTGGTCTCGACGGACGCCCTCAGCACGGCCTCGACGGCCTTCGGGTGCTCCTTGAGGAACTCCTGCCGCACGATGATGTTCGTGATCACGAACTTGCCGTCGGGCCACAGCGTGGACTCGTCCAGCAGCACCTTGCCGCCCTCGGCGACCAGCTTCGACGCGGTCGGCTCCGGCACCCAGGCCCCGTCGACGGAGCCGGCCTTGAAAGCGTCCGGGGTGACCTTGTTGTCGCTGCGGACGACGGTGACGTCGCCCTTGCCGCTCTGCGGGTCGACCTTCCAGCCCTGCTCGGCGATCCAGTTGAGCAGCGCCACGTCCTGCGTGTTGCCGAGCTGCGGCGTGGCGATCCTCTTGCCCTTGACGTCCTCGAGGGACTTGACCTTGTCCGGGTCGACGACGAGCTTCACGCCGCCGGACGCCGAACCGCCGATGATCCGCAGGTTGGTGCCGTTCGACTTGGTGTAGCCGTTGATCGCCGGGGACGGGCCGATCCAGCCGATGTCGATGGAGCCGGAGTTCAGGGCCTCGATCTCGGAGGGGCCGGCGTTGAAGGTGGCGTACTCGGCTCTGGTGGCGCCGAGCTGCTTCTGGAAGAAGCCCTTCTGCACGCCCACGAGCGCGGTGCCGTGGGTGAGGTTGCCGAAGTAGCCGATCTTCACGGAGTCGAGACCGTCGATCTTCTTCGCCCCGGCGGCGACCTCGACGTTGCCGTCGTCCTCGGCCTGGGAGCCGTATCCGCAGGCGGCGAGGGTGAGCAGGGGGAGGGCGGCGAGGGCCGCGAAGGCGCGGCGGAGGGCGGTGGTGGCAGGCACGGGAGGCTTTCCTCTCGTTGGCCCGGCGGTCACGGTCTCTCAGGTCGTGGCCGGGAGGTCGGCAGGTCTTCGTCTACGGCGGCGGGGGGTGAGGGCGCGCGAGCGGTGCGCGTACGTCAGCGCGCACATCGCGCCACTCCGCCCTGCCCGCTGCCGAGGGCGCCGCTGCCGACGCGGCCGCCCTCCTTCGCGAACATCGAGTAGAAGTCGGGGGGGGTCATGTCAGAAGTCCCACCCGTCGTCGTCGGCCTCGGCCGCGACGGGCTCCGGGGAGGCGAAGGACTCGCCGACCATGCCCGCGGTGAGGGTGGTGCCGTCGGCGGGGTCGATCAGGATGAACGAGCCGGTGCGGCGCGAGTCGGCGTAGGAGTCGACCGGCAGCGGCTCGGCGGCGCGGATCTTCACCCGGCCGATGTCGTTGGCGGCGAGCTGTCCCGGGTGCGGGTGCAGGGACAGGTCGTCGAGGGTGAGCCGGGACGGGATGTCCTTGACGATCGCCTTGACCGTGCGGGTGCCGTGCTTGAGCAGCACCCGGTGGCCGACGGTCAGCGGCTGGTCGGCGACGTGGCAGACGGTGGCCTCGATGTCCTGCGTGGTGGGCGGCGCGTCCGTGCTGGGCACGATCAGGTCGCCGCGCGAGATGTCGATGTCGTCCTCCAGCAGGAGGGTCACCGACTGCGGGGTCCAGGCCACGTCGACGGGCTCGCCCAGCAGGTCGATGCCGGCGATCCTGGTGCTCCGGCCGGAGGGCAGGACGGTCACGGACTCGCCGACCCGGAAGGTGCCGGCCGCGATCTGGCCCGCGTAGCCCCGGTAGTCGGGGTGCTCGGCGGTCTGCGGCCGGATCACGTACTGCACGGGCAGCCGGGCGTGGCAGTGCGCCAGGTCGTGGCTGACCGGGACGGTCTCCAGGTGTTCCAGCACCGTCGGGCCGCCGTACCAGTCCATGTGGGCGGAGGGTTCGACGACGTTGTCGCCGGCGAGCGCGGAGATGGGGATCGCGGTGATCTCCGGGACGCCCAGTTCGGTGGCGTAGGCGGTGAACTCCTCGGCGATCGCGGCGAAGGCGCTTTCCCGGTAGCCGACGAGGTCCATCTTGTTGACGGCGAGGACGACGTGCGGGACGCGCAGCAGGGCGGCGATGGCGGCGTGGCGGCGGGTCTGCTCGACGACGCCGTTGCGGGCGTCGACCAGGACGACGGTCAGTTCGGCGGTGGAGGCGCCGGTGACCATGTTGCGGGTGTACTGCACGTGGCCGGGGGTGTCGGCGAGGATGAACCGGCGGCGCGGGGTGGCGAAGTAGCGGTAGGCCACGTCGATGGTGATGCCCTGCTCGCGCTCCGCGCGCAGCCCGTCGGTCAGCAGCGCCAGGTCCGGGCCGTCCTGGCCGCGGCCGGCCGAGGCCCGCTGCACGGCCTCCAGCTGGTCGGCCAGTACCGACTTGGAGTCGTGCAGCAGCCGCCCCACCAGGGTGGACTTGCCGTCGTCGACGGAGCCGGCGGTGGCGAACCGCAGCAGGGTGGTGGCCGAGAGCTCCTCGGTCGTGGTCGTGGTCATGGCTAGAAGTACCCCTCGCGCTTGCGGTCCTCCATGGCGGCCTCGGAGAGCTTGTCGTCGGCGCGGGTGGCGCCGCGTTCGGTGAGGCGGGAGGCGGCGATCTCGGCGATCACCTTCTCGATGGTGTCGGCGTCGGAGTCGACCGCGCCGGTGCAGGACATGTCGCCGACCGTGCGGTAGCGCACGAGCCGCTTCTCCACGGTCTCGCCGTCCCTGGGCCCGCCCCAGGCGCCGGCGGTCAGCCACATGCCGTCGCGGCGGAAGACCTCGCGGTGGTGGGCGTAGTAGATGGAGGGCAGCTCGATGTGCTCGCGGGCGATGTACTGCCACACGTCCAGCTCGGTCCAGTTGGACAGCGGGAAGACGCGCACGTGCTCGCCGGGGGCGTGGCGGCCGTTGTAGAGGTTCCACAGTTCGGGGCGCTGGCGGCGCGGGTCCCACTGGGAGAACTCGTCGCGCAGGGAGAACACGCGTTCCTTGGCGCGGGCCTTCTCCTCGTCGCGGCGTCCGCCGCCGAAGACCGCGTCGAACTTCTCGGCGCGGATCGTCTCGGTCAGCGGCAGGGTCTGCAGCGGGTTGCGGGTGCCGTCCGGGCGTTCCCGGAGGATCCCGCGGTCGATGTAGTCCTGCACCGAGGCGACGTGCAGGCGCAGGCCGTGCTCCTCGACCGTGCGGTCGCGGTAGTCGATCACCTCGGGGAAGTTGTGCCCGGTGTCCACGTGCAGCAGCGCGAACGGCACCGGCGCCGGGGTGAACGCCTTCAGCGCCAGGTGGAGCATGACGATGGAGTCCTTGCCCCCGGAGAACAGCAGGACGGGGTTCTCGAACTCGCCCGCCACCTCGCGGAAGACGTGCACCGCCTCCGACTCCAGGGCGTCGAGGTGGGACAGGGCGTACGGGGTGTCCGTACCGCCCTCGCCCCCCTTGACGGTGGCGACGGTCGTCGTCATGCCAGTCCCCTTTCGCTCAGCAGGGCGTACACCGCGGCGGCGGACTCCTGGACGGTCTGGTGCTGCGACTCGATGCGCAGGTCGGGCGCGACGGGCTCCTCGTACGGGTCGTCGACCCCGGTGAGCCCCGTCAGCTCGCCCGCGGCCTGCTTGGCGTACAGGCCCTTGACGTCCCGCTCGCTGCACACCTCGACCGGGGTCGCCACGTGCACCTCCAGGTACGGCGTGCCGTTCGCCTGGTGGCGCTTGCGCACCGCCTCGCGGCTGTCGGCGTACGGCGCGATCACCGGGACCAGCGCCGTCACGCCGTTGCGGGCGAGCAGTTCGGCGACGAAGCCGATGCGCTGCACGTTGGTGTGCCGGTCCTCGCGGCTGAAGCCGAGGCCCGCCGAGATGAACTCGCGGATCTCGTCGCCGTCGAGCACCTCGACCCGGTGGCCCTCCGCGCGGAGCCGGCCGGCCAGCTCGTACGCGATGGTGGTCTTGCCGGCGCTGGGCAGACCCGTGAGCCAGACGGTGGCTCCGCTCGTCACGTGGTTCTCCTGATTCGTCGAAGGCACGGTCATCGTCAGCCGTGCAGCCCGCACTCGGTCTTGGCGCGGCCCGCCCAGCGGCCGGCCCGCGCGTCCTCGCCCTGAAGGACCCGCCGGGTGCAGGGGGCGCAGCCGATGGAGGCGTAACCGTCCATCAGCAGCGGGTTGGTGAGGACGCCGTGCTCGGCGACGTACGCGTCCACGTCGTCCTGGGTCCAGCGGGCGATGGGGGAGATCTTGACCTTCTGCCGCTTCTCGTCCCAGCCGACGACCGGGGTGTTCGCCCGGGTCGGGGACTCGTCGCGGCGCAGGCCCGTCGCCCAGGCCGCGTAGCCCTTCAGGCCCTCCTCCAGCGGCTGGACCTTGCGCAGCTTGCAGCACAGGTCGGGGTCGCGGTCGTGCAGTTTCGGGCCGTACTCGGCGTCCTGCTCGGCGACCGTCTGGCGCGGGGTGAGCGTGATGACGTTGACGTCCATCACGGCGTCCACGGCGTCGCGGGTGCCGATGGTCTCCTCGAAGTGGTAGCCGGTGTCGAGGAACACCACGTCGACGCCGGGCATCACCCGGGAGGCGAGGTGGGCGACCACCGCGTCCTCCATCGAGGAGGTCACGCAGAACCGCTTGCCGAAGGTGTCGGCGGCCCACTTGAGGATCTCCAGCGCGGAGGCGTCCTCCAGCTCGCGGCCCGCCTGCTCGGCGAGCGCCTTCAAGTCCTCGCTCGCGCGCTCCTGCTGAATAGCCGTCATATCCGTGTCCCTCCCGCGTCGGGTCGCTGAAGCCCCCGGGCCAGCAGCCCGAGGAACCTCAACTGGAAAGCCCGGTTGCATGCCGCGCATTCCCATGCGCCGTGGCCGCCCTGGGCGGCCTCACTGGGACGAAGGTCCTCGTCGCCGCAGTAGGGGCAGTAGAAGGGAGCCGCACGCTCGCTCACGACAGGGCCTCCTCCGAGGCGCGGGCGGCCCAGGCGGCGAACCGCTCGCCGTCCTCGCGTTCGGCCTGGAACCGCTTCAGGACGCGCTCGACGTAGTCCGGCAGCTCCTCCGCGGTGACCTTCAGGCCGCGCACCTTGCGGCCGAAGCCCGCTTCCAGGCCGAGCGCCCCGCCGAGGTGCACCTGGAAGCCCTCGACCTGCTCGCCGTTGTCGTCGAGGACCAGCTGGCCCTTGAGGCCGATGTCGGCGACCTGGATGCGGGCGCAGGCGTTCGGGCAGCCGTTGAGGTTGATGGTGATCGGCTCGCCGAAGTCCGGCAGGCGGCGCTCCAGTTCGTCGATCAGCTGGGAGCCGCGCTGCTTGGTCTCGACGATGGCGAGCTTGCAGTACTCGATGCCGGTGCAGGCCATGGTGCCGCGCCGGAAGGGGGAGGGCTTGGCCGTCAGGTCCAGCGCCTCCAGGGACTCGACCAGGGAGTCGACCTGCGACTCCGCCACGTCGAGAATGATCATCTTCTGTTCGACCGTGGTGCGGATCCGGCCCGAGCCGTGCGCCTCGGCCAGATCGGCGATCTTCGTCAGAGTGGTGCCGTCGACGCGGCCGACGCGCGGGGCGAAACCGACGTAGAAGCGGCCGTCCTTCTGGCGGTGCACGCCGATGTGGTCGCGCCACTGCTGCACCGGCTGCTCCGGAGCGGGGCCGTCGACCAGCTTGCGCCCGAGGTACTCGTCCTCCAGCACCTGGCGGAACTTCTCCGCGCCCCAGTCGGCGACCAGGAACTTCAGGCGGGCGCGGTTGCGCAGCCGCCGGTAGCCGTAGTCGCGGAAGATCGACAGCACGCCCTCGTAGACGTCCGGGACCTCCTCCAGCGGCACCCAGGCGCCCAGCCGCACGCCCAGCTTGGGGTTGGTCGACAGGCCGCCGCCGACCCACACGTCGAAGCCCGGCCCGTGCTCGGGGTGCCGGACGCCGACGAACGCGACGTCGTTGATCTCGTGGACCACGTCCAGCAGCGGCGAGCCGGAGATCGCCGTCTTGAACTTCCGGGGGAGGTTCGAATACGCCTTGTTGCCCAGGACGCGGCGCTTCATCTCCTCCAGGGCCGGGGTGCCGTCGATGATCTCGTCCTCGGCGATGCCGGCGACCGGGGAGCCGATCATCACGCGGGGGGTGTCGCCGCAGGCGGTCACCGTGGACAGGCCCACGGCCTCCAGGCGGTTCCAGATCTCGGGCACGTCCTCGATCCGGATCCAGTGGTACTGGACGTTCTGCCGGTCGGTGATGTCGGCCGTGCCGCGCGCGAACTCCTGCGAGATCTCACCGATGACCCGCAGCTGACGGGTGGTGAGCGCCCCGCCGTCGACGCGGACGCGCATCATGAAGTACTCGTCGTCCAGCTCCTCCGGCTCCAGCACCGCGGTCTTGCCGCCGTCGATGCCGGGCCGGCGCTGGGTGTACAGGCCCCACCAGCGCATCCGGCCGCGCAGGTCGTTGGGGTCGATCGAGTCGAAGCCCCGCTGGGAGTAGATCGTCTCAATGCGTGTCCGCACA
Organism: Streptomyces glaucus; assembly: GCF_039533365.1. Lineage (NCBI taxonomy): Bacteria > Bacillati > Actinomycetota > Actinomycetes > Kitasatosporales > Streptomycetaceae > Streptomyces > Streptomyces glaucus. Next base: position 69,350 of record NZ_BAAATK010000005.1, on the reverse strand, counting down.
TTGAGACCGTCGTCGTCCTTCTTGAACTGCTCGTTGCCGTTGAGCGGGGTGAAGTGACCCGCGGCCCACTGACCCTCGCCGCGGTGACGGCTCACCTTGCGGCGGGGAGTCGCGGCGGCGGGGTTCTGCGGGGTGGCGGCCATGGTTGACACGTCCTTCGGGACAGGCGGAAAGCGGCTCTGACCTGCGCGTACACGCGCATGGGCATACGTGCGCGACGTTGCGCGGGGAGGCGGTGAAAAGGGGTTTCCGGGCGGTGCCGGGGCGGTCAGCTCGCCGGACAGATGGCGCTGGACATGCGGCCGAGGTCGACGTGTCGCCGACTCACCAAGGCAATTCCAGTTCCGGACATGACGGAAGCGTGTCACGGCGATCTGGACACAGTCCAGCTTTGTCCGTCATGCGGACACCCTTGTCCCGGATGGCAAGATGAGGGTGTCGTCGGTCACACGGCGTGGATCCGGCCGTGTCCGCGCAGGTCAGGAGGGGAACGCCCCGGGCCACGGCCCCGGTGCGGGAACCTCCGGCTCCTCCTCGACCCTGGTGTCGAACAGCTTGAAGCCCCGGCGCAGGTAGTTGGCCAGCGCGTGCTCGCCGTCCTTGCTGCAGGTGTGCAGCCACACCCGCCGGGTCGGCTTCCGCCCCGGCCAGCGGTCCGCGAGGTCCCACGCGCGGGCGGTGCCGTACGCCAGCAGATGGCCGCCGATGCGGCGCCCGCGGAAGGCGGGCAGGAGCCCGAAGTAGACGATCTCCACCACCCCGTCGTCCTGCGGGTCCAGCTCCACGTACCCCGCGGGCGTCCCGCGGTCGTAGGCCACCCAGGTCTCCACACCGGGCCGGTCCAGGTGCGCCCGCCACTGCGCGTAGGTCCAGCCGAGCCGGTCGGTCCAGCGGATGTCGCCGCCGACCGAGGCGTACAGGAAGCGGCTGAACTCGGGCGAGGGCACCTCGGCGCGGACGATCCGGACGTCGCCGTCGGGCGCGGCGGCCGGGAGGAGGTCGGCCGGGGAGGTCTGCTCCAGGGACCAGGTGGTCACGGGGATGGTGGTCATGCCGGTCAGGGAATCATCCGTCCGGGCGGTCTGTCGATCCGCCGGCCGCGGACCCCGCCGGCCGGCGTCAGCGCAGCGCGTCCTCGACCGAGGACAGGGGAGTCGCGAACAGCACCCCGTCCGCCTGGGTCCACACCTCGCCGGTCTCCTCCCAGTAGGACAGGGACTGCGCGCCCCCGCTCCAGCACAGCCGGGTCTCGTCGGCGCCGCACCGCGTGGCCCGCGCGCCGCCGGTGTCCTGCCGCCACAGCGTTCCGCGCCGGTCCCGCGCCTCGGCCGCGCGGCCGAGGTACCAGGCCGAGCGGTACGACAGCACGCCGCGCACGTCCGTGGTCCTGGTCTCGTACGCCTCGCCGGCGCTCACCCGGCCGGCGGCGCCGGTGGCCAGCAGCCCGGCGCGGGCCGGGTCGGAGCTGAAGGAGTAGCGCCACAGCCGGGTCGGCCGGTCGCCGTCCGCGGGGACCCACTCGCTCACCACCAGGCTGTCCGGCGCGGTGCTGCGGTCCAGGGAGATGCCGGCGGGCCGGGGCGTGTCCCGGCCGCCGGGCAGGGTGTACGAGGCGACGGCGGGCAGCACGAACCGGTGGCCGTGCGCCGCCCAGCCGCCGGGCACCCGGCCCACGGTGCCGGCGTCGACGCTGGTGCGCTGGATGCGGTCCAGGTCGTACACGTACAGGGCGGTGCGGTCGCCCGCGCCGGCGGTGACCAGCAGCTTGTCCTGGTACCAGACCATGCCGGACACGGGGGAGGCGAGCTCCCGGTAGTCGCGCCCGCCGTCGACCGGGACGACGAGCAGGGCCGAGGCGTGGCGCAGGCGCTCCGGGTCGTCGGCGTCGACGAAGGCGACCCGGGCCAGGCCCCGGCCGGCCGGGCCCTCGTACCGGGTCCAGGCGGACAGGATCACGCGGTGCCCGCCCCAGTGGCCGTCGTCGTCGGCGTCGCCGGAGGTGGTGACCGCTCCGGGCCGCCAGCCGGCGGTGTCGGCGGCGTCCCAGCAGTAGGCGCGGGTGGCGGCGGGCGCGACGGGCAGCGCGGCGCGCTCCTCGGCCGTGCAGTCGGGGGAGGCGCGCAGGGCGCGGTCGGCGGCGTCGAGGACGGCGGCGACGCCCACGGGCCGGCCCATCGCCGAGGCGAGCCGGTCCAGCCAGCGCTGGGGCACCCGGCGCTCCGTCACGTGCAGCCGGTCCTTCGCGGCGGGCGCGGTGAGCGGCCGCAGCGCGGCGGCGTCCTCGACGTCCGTGGCCTGGGAGGCGCTGATCATCGTGGCGGCGGCCGTCAGCGCGAGGGCGGTCCCGGCCAGGGCGGCGCGCAGCGCCCTGCCCCGCTTGCGCCGTCGGTGTCTGCCGCGGTGCGTCATGGAACCCCTCTTCCTGGCTCGTTCGCCTCCGGGGCGCTCCGCCTGTGCCGTAGGAGGCCGAGGCACCGGGCCAACTGCGCCTGCCGGTCCGTACGTTGACCGAGAAGCGCGTGGGATGGCCCGTGCCGATGCTACGGCAGGCCGGGGGCCCAGGGACTCGGACCCCGGAAATATCCCCGCATCCGGGGGGCGGACACCACCCGGATGCGGGCGGACGGGGGCACTCGGGGCGAGCGGGCGGGGGCACCGGGGGCGGACGGGGGCACGCGGGGCGCGGTCAGGGCGCCCGGACCGCCGCCCGGCGCCCGGCCACGGCCGGCGCGGTCGAGTGGGGCAGCAGGTCGCGCGGGTCGTCCGGGAGCAGCACCGCCACCTCGGCGTCGTCCCGGAACCGGTACGGCCGGTGCTCCAGCAGACCTCCCAGGTAACGCCGTATCCGTGACATCTCGGCGCGCACCGTCACCGTCCGGGCCGGGTCGCCGAACAGGTCCTCGGCCAGGCCCGCGGCGCCGCGGCCGGCGCGGTGCACGGCCAGCAGGTAGAGCAACTCGGCGTGCCGGGGGCTCAGTTCCCGGCTCCAGGAGCCGGCGCTGCCGGACACCTCCAGCGACCAGCGGCGCGGCTGCCTGAGGTCCAGCACGATCCGGGCGGCGCCGTCCGGCACCGGTTCGTCGGCGGGCCGCACCAGCCAGCCCCCGGCCAGCGGCTCCACCGCGCACGGACCGAGCGCGGGCAGCCAGGTCCGGCCCACCGCGGGCGAGGCGGGCAGCGCGATCCGGCGGGTGTACGGCATCCCCGTGACGGCGGCGGTCCAGCCGTCCCGGTCCACCACCAGCGCGCGCCCCCCGACCCGGGCGAGCACCGGCGCCGCCACCGCGCGCAGCCGCTCCAGCGTCCGCGCGTGCATCTCGCGCAGCCGGGCCTCGGCCAGCTTGGCCACGGAGTCCACCCAGGAGAGCGTGGCCGGGTGCATCGTCTCCAGCGGCCCGCTGACGTCCACCACGCCGAGGAGCCGGCCGTCGCGGGGATCGGTGATGGGCGCGCCGGCGCAGGTCCAGGTGGCCTGCGAGCGCACGAAGTGCTCGGCGGCGAAGACCTGGACGGGCCGGCGCACCACCGCCGGGGTGCCGATGCCGTTGGTGCCGACGACGTCCTCCCGCCAGTCCGCGCCGGGCTCGAAGCCGAGACCGTCGGCCCTGCGCAGCACCGGCGCGCTGCCCTCCCGCCACAGCACCCGGCCCTCCTCGTCGGCGACCACCATGATGTGCCGGGCGACGTCCGCGGTGGCCAGCAGCCCCTCCCGCAGCACCGGCAGCACGTGCCGGAGCCGCGAGGTCTCGCGCCGCCGCTGGAGCTCCTCGGGGGACAGCAGCCCGGACCTGCGGTCGCGCTCGGGGTCGACCCCGTGGCGGAACATGCGTTCCCAGGACTGCTCGATCACCGGGCGGGGCGCCACCGGGGCGCGCTGCCCGGCGAGCCGCGCGGAGCGTACCTCGCTGAGCACCCGGGCCGCGCGCGTGGTGTCGACGAGGGCGAGGTGCGCCACGTCCGTCGCGGAGAGCGCCACCGGCCCGCCCGGAGCCGGCGGCCGGAGCGACCGCTTCCGCGGTCTGCCGGCCGCGCCCCCGAAGTCCGTTCCGACTCTTCGTCCCATCAGTGACCGCCTGCCCCTGGCTCGGGGGCACGGTCCGCACACAGCCGGCAGCAAGGTGCAACCCCTTGCAACCCTGGTGGACCGCCCCCCGGTTGTCCGAAACTTGAGCGACGCCGCCCCGAGCGGCGTCAGTGGCTCGTACGGGCCGGTGAGGCGGGGGTGGTGCCGTGTCGGCGCAGCACCACCCCCGCATCACGTGCCGGTCAGGGCACCGGCCGGGCCCGTTCGACCACCGACGCCAGATCCAGGGTGTGCGGCAGCGTACCGAAGGCCGCGCCCCCGTCGCCGCCCAGGCGTGAGGCGCAGAAGGCGTCGGCGACCGCGGGCGGCGCGTACCGCACCAGCAGCGCCCCCTGGAACACCAGGGCGATCCGCTCCACCAGCCGCCGGGCGCGCGCCTCGACGCCCTCCAGGTCGGCGAGTTCGGTCAGCAGGTTCTTGATCGCCGCGTCCAGCCGGTGGTCGGCGCCGCGCGCCCGGCCGACCTCGCGCAGATAGGCGTCGAGCGCCTGCGGCTCCCGGCGCAGCGCCCGCAGGACGTCCAGCGCCTGGACGTTGCCCGCGCCCTCCCAGATCGAGTTCAGCGGCGACTCGCGCACCAGGCGGGGCAGCCCGGACTCCTCGACGTAGCCGTTGCCGCCGAGGCACTCGGCCGCCTCGACCACCACCGGCGGGCACCGCTTGGTCACCCAGAACTTGGCGGCCGGCACCGCCAGCCGCAGCAGCGCCCGCTCCTGCTCGCTCCCGTCGTCCCAGGCGGCGGCGAGCCGCAGCGCGAGGGTGGTGGCGGCCTCCGACTCGATCGCGAGGTCGGCCAGGACGTTGCGCATCAGCGGCTTGTCGACCAGCTTCCCGCCGAACGCCTCGCGGTGGGCGCAGTGGTGGACCGCCTGCGCGACGGCCTGCCGCATCAGCCCCGCCGAGCCCAGCACGCAGTCGAGCCGGGTGGCCGCCACCATCTCGATGATGGTGCGCACCCCGCGTCCCTCCTCGCCGACCCGGCGCGCCCACGTCCCGTCGAACTCGACCTCGGCCGACGCGTTCGACCGGTTGCCCAGCTTGTCCTTCAGCCGCTGCAGGAGGAACACGTTGCGGGTGCCGTCCTCGAGCACGCGCGGGACGAGGAAGCAGGTCAGCCCGCCGGGGGCCTGGGCCAGGACCAGGAACCCGTCCGACATCGGCGCCGAGCAGAACCACTTGTGCCCGGTCAGCGCGTAGGCGCCGTCCTCGGCGAGCGGCCGGGCGGCGGTGGTGTTGGCGCGGACGTCGCTGCCGCCCTGCTTCTCCGTCATGCCCATCCCGAACAGGGCGCCGGCCTTCAGCCGCGCGGGCCGCAGCTCACGGTCGTACACCTCGGAGGTCAGCCGCGGCACCCACTCCCCGGCGAGCGCCGGATCGGCGCGCAGGGCGGGCACCGCCGCGTGGGTCATCGACAGCGGACAGCAGGTGCCGGCCTCGGCCTGCGTCCACATCAGGAACCCGGCCGCGCGCCGCACGTGCCCGCCGGGCCGCACCCAGGCCTGCGTCAGGCGCGCCGAGACGCCCTTGCCGAGCAGCCGGTGCCAGGCCGGGTGGAAGTCGACCTCGTCGACGCGGTGGCCGTAGCGGTCGTGGGTGCGCAGGACCGGCGGGTTGCCGTTGGCCTGCGCCCCCCACTCCTGCACCTGGGCCGAGCCGCAGGCGCGGCCGAGGGCCGACAGCTCGGCCAGCGCCTCGTCGCGCACCCGGGGCGCCACATGCCGTTCGACGGCCTCGGTCAGGGCGCGGTCGGCGGTGAAGACGTCGTACCCGACGAGCGGCGGGGCCTGGTTCGTCACGGTGTGCGTACTGGCTGCCATGCCTGCGAACCTATCGCGCCGCGCGGCGCGGGGGGAGCGGACCGCCGCGGCGGGGCGCCGCGGGGGCGTGGCACGGGGTCCGGCGGGGGCAGCGGACGGCCCAGGGAAGCCCGGCCGGGTACGACGGGCGGCCTTCGGGAACGTGCGGCCTGGTGCGACGGATACCTTTGGGGTGTGCAGCCAGCAAGTGACATCCCCGAGCGGCCCTCCGGCCGGCTCCACCGGGCTCGTGCCCTCTACCGGAACGTCTCCAAGCGGAGGACCGCCTGGCTGTTGCTCAAGGACACCGTCAACTCCTGCATGGAGTACCGGATCCTGGGGCTGGCCGCCGAGGCCGCGTTCTTCACCCTGCTGTCGGTGCCGCCGCTGCTGCTGAGCGTGATCGGGCTGCTCGGCTACGTCGACGCCTGGACCGGCGCCGACACCATCCAGAGCCTGCGGGCCAACATCCTCGACGCCTCCCGCACGGTGCTGTCCGACCGGGGCGTGAAGGAGATCGCGGAGCCGATCCTGCACGACGTGATGAAGGGCGGCCGGCCCGACGTCATCTCCCTCGGCTTCCTGTTCGCGCTCTGGTCGGGCTCGCGCGCGGTGAACGTCTTCATCGACACCATCACGGTCATGTACGGCCTGGACGGCGTCCGGGGCATCGTCGCGACCCGTCTGCTGGCCTTCCTGCTGTTCGTGGTGGCCCTGCTGATCGGCTCGGTCGCGCTGCCGCTGATGGTGGCCGGGCCGGACGCGGTGGTGCGGATCGTGCCGTGGTCGACGACGGTGGTGCAGGTCCTGTACTGGCCGGTGGTGGTCCTGCTGTCGATCGCCTTCCTGACCACCCTGTACCACGTGTCCGTGCCGGTGCGCTCCCCGTGGATCGAGGACGTGCCGGGCGCGCTGGTCGCGCTCGCCATGTGGGTGCTCGGCAGCTTCCTGCTGCGGATCTACCTCACCAGCACGGTCGAGGGCCCCACCATCTACGGTTCGCTCGCCGCGCCCGTCGCCGTGCTGCTGTGGATCGGCGTGTCCGCGTTCGCCGTGCTCGTCGGCGCCGCGGTCAACGCCGCCATCGACCGGGTCTGGCCGGCCGCCGCCACCGCGGCCGCCCGCGAGGCCAACGAGCGGCTGCGGCAGGCGCAGGTCGCCGAGTACGTGGCCCGTGCCGCCGCCGGCGGCGCGGCCGACCCCGACATGCCGTCCGAGTTCCCCGAGCGCTGGTCCCGGTTCCTGCCCCCGGAGGACGTGACGGCCCGGCTGCGGGCCCATGTCAAGAGCGCCCATCCGCCGCACAAGCCGGAGGACTCCTGAGGCCCCGGCGCGCTCACCCCGTCCAGGCGCCCGCTGAACGGCTCCACGACCCGGGCGCCCACCTCGTGCGCGGCGGGACCGGCGGCCGGCCGCCGGACTCCGCCGCCGAGCGGGCCCGCGGCGTCGGCCCGCGGGGGTACCGGGCGCGAACGGCGTAGCCTTCTGCCCGTGTACGCGGAGCGGACGTCCCGGCTGGCCGGCGCGGTGGTGTGGACCAACACGCCGGCCGGGCCCGACGCGGTCCGGGTCCTGCCCGACGGCTGCATGGACCTGCTGTGGCACGAGGGCCGGCTGCTGGTCGCCGGCCCCGACACGCACGCGCACCTCACGGCGGAGCCGGGCCCGTGGGCCGGTGTCCGCTTCCCGCCCGGCACCGCGCCCGTCCTGCTCGGCGTGCCCGCGCACGAGCTGCGCGACCGGCGCGTGGACCTCGCGGACCTGTGGCCGGCGGCGCGGGTGCGTCGCCTGGCCGCCCGCGTCGCCGCCGCCCCCGACCCGGCGAGCGGCCTGGAGGAGCTGGCGCTGCGCCGGGCGGCCGAAACCGGTCCCCCCGACCCGCTGCTGCGGCGGATCGTCGCCGCCCTGGACGCGGGCCGCACGGTCGCCGCGACCGCCGCCGAACTCGGTCTGGGCGCGCGGCAGCTGCACCGCCGCTCGCTGGCCGCCTTCGGCTACGGCCCCAAGACGCTCGCCCGGGTGCTGCGGCTGCGGCGCGCGCTCGCGCTGGCCCGCGCCGGTGTGCCCCTGGCGTGGACGGCGGCCCGGGCCGGGTACGCCGACCAGGCCCACCTGGCCCGCGACGTCCGGGCGCTGACGGGACTGCCGGTGCGGGAGCTACGGGGCCGGTAGCGGCGCGAACAGGTCCACCCCGTTGCCGTCCGGGTCGTGCAGCACGGCGTACCGCTGGCCCCAGACGGCGTCCCAGGGCTTGAGCTCGCCGTGGTACCCGGCGCCGACCAGCTCCTCGTACAGCGCGTCCACCTCCCCGGGGCCGTCGCAGCGCAGGGCCAGCGAGGCCCGGCCGCCGCCGGCGGGCGGCCGCCATCCGGGGTGGAAGGAGCGGACGGTCTCCTCGGTGTCCAGCAGCAGGCGCAGCCCGCCGGGCAGTTCGGCCTCGGCGTGCGGCTGGTCCTCGGCGCCCGCGGGGAAGGCGAGGCCGAGGCGGCGGTAGAAGGTCACGGCGGCGGCCATGTCGGTGACGACCAGGCCGATGGCGTCGAATCGTGCGGTCATGCGGCCACCGTAGGCGGCGCGCCGGGGCCCGGTCTTGAAGGAATCGGACACCCCGGGCCTCAGCCGAAGGTCACCGGCCCGCGGGGGGTGTCCACCGTGAAGGAGATCCCCACCGGGCCGGCGGTGAGCGGCAGGGCGGTGCCGAGGGCGGCGAGCAGGGGCCGGATCCCGTCCGGGTCGGGAGCGGTGGCGGACAGCGCCAGCAGGGGGGTGACGGGCAGGTCCGACGCCGTGGGGTGCGCCGAGGCGCCCCAGTCGATGAGGAAGGGCACCAGACCGGAGGGGTGCGCGGTGGCGCCGTCGGTCAGGCGCCACTCCAGCAGGGTGCCGTCGGGGAGGCGGCGGCTCATCGCCCGCACCGCGCCGGGGTCGTAGCCCCGCGCGCGGGCCGCCGCGACCGCCGCGTCCAGGTCGGGCGGGCTGATCGCCCAGGTGAGGGTCCGCGCGGCGGTGAGGCCGTCGACGCCGAGGGCGCGCGGACCGGTGGGCGCGGGCTGGTCCGGGTCGGGGCCGATGATCTCCAGGTAGCTGGTGCCGCCGAGGGACACCAGGTGGTTGCGCGTGCCGAGCCCGACGTGCGCCCCGCCGGGAGCCGGTGCCACCCCGGTGCGCCGGGTGAAGTCGGCGACGGTGGCCGCCAGGTCGGGGGTCGCGAGGACCAGGTGGTCGAGGTGCGCGGGAAGGGTGTTCATCGCCGTCGAGCGTACGCAGCCGAGCCCCCGCGGGGAACCGCCCGCGCGTCCGGCTGCGGCGCCCCGGATCCCGGACGCCCGCCCCGACCGGGCCCGGAACCCGTGGCCTCGCTCACCGCTCCGGGCGGCCGGGAGCCGGATCAGCCGGCCCGGTAGCGGGAGGCGAGTTCGGGGCTCTGCCCGCCGAAGGCGGCGAGGCCGGCCCGGAAGACGGCGTCGAGGAGGCCGGCGTCCTCGACGCCGGGGGCGCAGACCACCTCGCCGAGCTCCAGGCCGCGCAGGCCGGCGGTGACGACGTCCTCGGCGCTCATACGGGGCACGGCGCTCATGTCGAGGCCCTGGCGCGCGTGGAATTCGGTGGCGACGATGCCGGGGCACAGGGCCTGGACCTGGACGCCGGTGCCCTCCAGTTCGGCGCCGAGGGTCTGGGACAGGGTGACGAGGTGGGCCAGGGAGCCGGCGTAGACGGCGCGGCGGGGCATGACGGACTTGTCGGCGGGACCGCTGAAAGCGATCATTCCCGCCACATTGATGATCTTTCCTGCGCCGCGTTCCCGCATGCCGGCGACGGCGGCGCGGGTGAGCATGGTGGGGGCGACCACCTTGACGTGGACGATTTCACGGGCCTTGTCGGCCGGCAGTTCGGCCAGCGGCATGTAGTGGGCGACGCCGGCGTTGTTGACGAGCATGGTCAGCGGCTCGGCGGCGCAGATCGCGGCGACGGTGTCGATGCCGGCGTCGGTGGACAGGTCGGCGGCGACGGCGCGGACCGTGACACCGGGGTGGGCGGCGGCGAACTCGTCGAGGCGGTCCTTGCGGCGGCCGACGACGATCAGGTCGTGGCCGTCGGCGGCCAGGCGCTCGGCGAACGCCTGGCCGATGCCGGAGGTGGCGCCGGTGACGAGGGCGAGTCCGCTCATGGGTGCTGTTCCTTTCGGAGGCCGGCCGGGACGGCCGGGGGGCTCTGGTGGGGCCGGGCGGGTCCGGCGCGGCACCGTTCGGCGGCGGCCGGCCCGCGGCGCGGTCCCGGCGGGTCAGACCGGGCCGGGCACCGGCGGGGGCCTGGCCCGGGCCGTCCAGGCGGGCGGTCCACCGGGCCCGGGAGCGCAGGGGGAAGCCCGCTTCGGCGATCGAGGCGGCCACGGGCAGGCCCTGGCACCCGGCCCGGCGGACCCCGCGGCGGGCCGTGCGGGCGTCCGTGCCGGTGCCGTGCCTCCACGGTCGGCGGGAAACGCGCGACCAGCCAGTGGACCCGTTGTCGTGGGAACGGCGGTACCAGGACAGGGGAACGTCCCTCTTGCCACAATCGGGGCATGGCGACCACGGAACTCGGCGCGGCCCTGCGCCACTGGCGCGATCACGTCCCGCCCCAGGCCGTCGGCCTGCCCGTGGGCGGACGCAGGCGCGCCGCCGGACTGCGCCGCGAGGAGCTGGCCCGGCTGGCCGGCATCTCCGCCGACTACATCGTCCGGCTGGAGCAGGGGCGCGCCACCAGTCCCTCGCCCCAGGTCGTCGAAGCCCTGGCCCGCGCCCTGCGGCTCACCCGGGACGAACGGGCCCACCTCTTCCACCTGGCCGGCCTCGCCCCGCCGGGCCCCGGCACGGTCCCGCGGCACGTCCCTCCCGGCGTCCACCGCATGCTGGACCGGCTGGCCGGCACGCCCGTCGCCGTCTTCGACGCCGCCTGGACCCAGCTGCTCGCCAACCCCCTGTACACGGCGCTCATGGGGGAATGGCACGGCGACGACGCCAACGCGGTGTGGCGCAACTTCCTCAACCCGCACAGCCGCGTACGCCACACCCCGGAGTCCAGGGGCGCGCTCCAGGCCGCACACGTCGCCGACCTGCGCCGCACCGTCGGCCGCTATCCCGACGACGCGGGCCTGCGGACCCTCGTCGCCGAACTGCGCCGCCGCAGCGGCCACTTCAACGCCCTGTGGGAGTCGGGCGCCGTCGGCGAGCACCGAGCCGCCCGCAAAACCATCGACCACCCCCGCGTCGGCGCCCTGACCCTGGACTGCGACGTCCTCGGCGTCGCCGGCAGCGACCTGCGCGTCATGGTCTACACGGCCCGGCCCGGCACCGAGGACGCCGACCGCCTGGCGCTCCTGGACGTCGTGGGGACGCGGTCCCCCGTCGGATGACCGCCCCGGGATCCGGGGGCGCAGGGCGCGGCCTTCCGGTTCCCGGCAGGGCCCACGGCGGCCGGACAGCCAAGGCCATGGGGGCACGGGCGGTTCGCGTCCGCGGGGGCGGGGGCGGGGCGTTCGCCGGGCCGCTCGGGACCCGGGAGGCGGGCTCCGGCGCGCGCACCGGCGCCGGCCGCCCGGACCGGTCGCCGTCCCGCGGCCATCCGCGAGGCCCGAAGCGGCCGGCCGGAGTGCCCGGCCCCGGCCGGGCCCCGCACCGCCCGCCCCCTAGGCTCGGCCGCATGACTTCCCGACTCCTCGTCTACACCCGTACCACCGACTACCGGCACGACTCCATCCCGGCCGGCGTCGCGGCCCTGCGCGCCCTCGGCGGCTTCGCGGTGGACGCCACCGAGGACCCCGCCGCCCTCGAAGCGCCCCTCGACCGGTACGCCGCGGTCGTCTTCCTCTCCACCAGCGGCGAGGTGCTGACCCCGGCCGGGCGCGCCCGCCTCGCCGCGTACGTCGAGGCGGGCGGCGGCTTCGCCGGTGTGCACGCGGCGGCCTGCACCGAGTACGACTGGCCGTACTACGGCGAACTCCTCGGCGCCCGCTTCGCCCGGCACCCCGCCCACCAGCCGGGCCGGGCGGTGGTCGAGGACCGGGCCCATCCGGCCACCCGGCACCTGCCCGCCGTATGGGAGTTCACCGACGAGTGGTACGACTTCCGCACCAACCCGCGCGGGCGGGTGCACGTCCTCGTCCGCGCCGACGAGTCGTCGTACGAGGGCGGCGGCATGGGGGAGGACCACCCGCTGGCGTGGTGCCGCGACCAGGGCGCCGGCCGTGTCTTCTACACCGCGCTCGGCCACGCCGCGGAGGCCTTCGACGACCCCGCCTTCCGCGCCCACCTGCGCGGCGGCATCGGGTGGGCGGCACGGCTCGGGGACGGCGCGGACCGGGCCGGGTGACGGCCGCTCAGCCCGCCGCCCGGGCGGGAGCCCGGCGCGTCCCGCCGGGGGCGGCGGGCGGCGGGGCCGTGCTGGCCCGCTCGACGAGACGGGTGGAGAGTTCGGTGCGGGTGCCCTCGGGGCGGTCGCCGTCCATCATCCGCACCAGCAGGCGCAGGGCGGTCGCCGCCATCTCCGCCAGCGGCTGGCGGACCGTGGTCAGGGCCGGGCCGAGCCAGCGCGCCTCGGGCAGGTCGTCGAAGCCGACCACGCTGACGTCGTCCGGCACCCGCAGCCCGCGCGCGGCCAGCGCCTCGTACACGCCGGGCGCCAGGGCGTCCGAGCAGACGAAGACGGCCGTCGGCGGCTCGGGCAGATCGAGGAGCTCCAGCGTGTGGCGGCGGGCCGCGGCCGGGTCGGCGCCGGCGTGCCGGACGTACTCGGCGCGGTCGCGCACCTGTGCCGCCGCGAGCGCCGAACGGTAGCCGGCCAGCCGCGCGTCGCCCTCCTGCGCGTGCCGCTGCCCGGTGATGACGGCGATCCGCTCGTGGCCGAGCGACAGCAGGTGCTCGGTGGCCGTCACCCCGCCCTGCCAGTTCGCGGCGCCCACCGACACCACGCCCGGCGGCGGTTCGAGCACCGGGTCGATCAGCACGAACGGGATGCGGTGCTGCTCCAGCCACGCGTACTGCGACCCGGTCGGCTCGGCCAGGCCGAACAGCACCCCCGACGACCCCCGGACGACGAGCCGGTCCAGCCAGTCGCGCTCCGGCCGCCCGCCCCGCCGCCGGCTCGGGCCCGCCGAGACCACGACCTCCAGCCCCGCGTCGTACGCCGCCTCCTCCACCCCGTGCAGCACCGCGCCCGACCAGGAGTTCTCCAGGGAGTGCACCACGAGGTCGACCATGCGGAGCGTCCGCGCCCCGTCGAACCGGGGCCGGCGGACGTATCCCAGCCGGTCCAGGGCCTCGGTGACCCGGCGGCGGGTCTCGGGCGCCACGTCCTCGCGGCCGTTGACCACCTTGGACGCCGTCGGCACCGACACCCCGGCCTCCCGGGCCACCACGGCCAGCGTCGGCCCGGCCGCCACGCCCGCCCTGCCCGCACGGACCATCGGGACACCACCTCTCCGGCCCGCCCGAGGGCCGTGGAAAGTTTCGACCAGCGCTGCTTCCCGGCGTCGGACCGGTGCCCGGACCGGGCCGGGCCCGACCGGTTCCGGCCGGACAGAAAGCGCTTCCTACTGTAGGTGTGGCGCAGGGCGGCGGGAAGACGGCGGAAAGCGCGGGATCTTGACGGCCGCAACCTTCGAAAACCCGGACGGGCGGCCGACGCGGGCCGGACGGGGAGTTCCTCCGCCACCTCCGCCCCTGGGGCGTGTGCCGGAAGTGCTCTAGGTTGGCTGACGTGACTGAGCGGGGGCGGAGCTATCGATATGTCGGACCGGTCGAGCTGAAGGCCGCGGTCCGGCCTGGTGGCGGCGGGCGTCGTATCGGCTCGGCGGCTGACTTCGACGGCTGGATCGTGGAGCAATCGGCGGCCGAGCTGGCCGAACCGTTCACCTTCGTGGTCGGCGTGGACGGTGTGCTTCGGCTGGCGCCGCGCCGGAGCGAGCACGTGGCCTGTGCCGGCGGAGACATGGTCCTGAGCGCTGGTGAGATCAGCTTCATGCGCGAGGCGGACCGGTGGACCGTGAGCGAGGTCAGCAACCAGTCCACCGGCTACTGCCCAGATGTCACCTCCTGGGCGGAAGTCGCCCGCGCCCTGGACGCTGCAGAGCTCCGGCGGCCATCCGGCTTCACCCACGAGGTGGTGTTCCGGCGATGCCCCGACTGCCAGGAGCGCAACATCGTCCGTGAGGACGACTTCGTCTGCGTCTTCTGCGGCAGCGGTCTGCCCGCGGCATGGAACGTGGATCCCACCCCGTGACGGCCCGAGGTCACAGCCACTCGCTGATGGCCGCGACCAGCACGGTCGCCTCGTAGCGGACGGCGAGCTTGTCGTATCGCGTGGCGACAGCACGGTGTCTCTTGAGGCGGTTGATCCCACACTCGACCGCATGGCGCCGGCGGTAGTCGACCGGGGCGAAGCGCGGCGGCCGGCCACCGCGGGAGCCTAGCTTCTGGCGGTTGCGGGCCTGGTCGGCCTTGTCCGGGATGGTGCAGCGGATCCCGCGGCGGCGCAGGTGGGCGCGGTTCCCGCGGGAGGCGTACGCCTTGTCAGCCCGCATCCGATCGGGACGAACGCGTGGCCGACCCGGCCCGAGGCGGGGCACGCGAACCTTCTCCAGCACCGGTTCGAACTGCGGTGAGTCTCCACGCTGCCCTGCCGTCACCACGATCGAGAGGGGCTTCTGACCCTGTTCGACGGCCAAGTGCAGTTTGAGTGGTAAACCCGCCGCGCGAGCGTCCCGGCCCGTGATCACGAGGCTCGGTGAACACGCCGCCCGGCGGCTCCTTCTGCGGATCACCCTGCTTGCGAGCCCCGGCCGCATGCTGGTGGGCGCGGCGGACCGTGGAGTCGCCGCTGAGGTCCCACGTGATCGCGCCCTTCGCATCAGCCAGGGACTGGAGGCGGGTGAGGATGCGGTGCCAGGTGCCGTTCCGCTGCCGTCGACGGAAGAGGTCGTAGACCCGGTTCCAAGGCCCGTATTCGACAGGGATGTCCCGCCACGGAACACCGGTCCGGACCCGGAACCGTATGCCGTCGATCAGCTGCCGCCGAGGCCAGACAGGCGGTCGCCCCGCCTTCGTCCCCTTCGGCAACAACGGCCCCAGCACCGCCCACTGCTCGTCCGTGAGATCTCCCCGACCCATGAACCGTGATCATTCACAATCCCAAGATCTACTTTCGATACACGGCCTAGAGTGTTTCGTTACGTCGGGTGATCTCACCTGGTGGTGGGCATCTTCCTCGTATGAGGCTGGGGGAGGTGGAACGGCTCCGGGGTGAGTTATCGGAGTTCGTTGCCGATGTTTTCGGCTCGATGCCGCGGCGGGATCAGCGGCGGTGGGGCGAATGTTATCTGCGGGGTCCGATGCTGGATGGCCGTCGGAAGTCGATCCAGCCGATGGCCGAGCGGCTGCCGGACGGGAACATGCAGGTCTTGCAGCAGTTCGTGAACCAGTCGCCGTGGGATCCGCTGCCGGTGCGGCGGCGGATCGCCCAGCGGCTGTCCGAGGCGATCGGCCCCGAGGTGTGGGTGATCGACGACGTGTCTTTTCCCAAGTGCGGCACCGCGTCGGTCGGGGTGGCCCGCCAGTACTGCGGGGCGTTGGGCAAGCGGGCGAACTGCCAGGTCGTGGTCAGCGTGCATGCAGCCACCGACACCGCGTCCTGCCCGCTGGAGTGGGAGTTGTTCCTGCCGGAGGAGTGGGCGCAGGACGAGCAGAGGCGCCGGCGGGCCCAGGTGCCCGAGGAGAATCGGGCATGTGTCCAAAACGCGCTTGGCTCTGGGGCTGCTGGACCGGCTGGCCGGCCAGGGGCTGGCAGTGCCGGTGATCGTGGCCGATGCGGGTTACGGTCGCAGCGTCTCCTTCCGGCTCGCGCTGGAGGAACGCAGCTGGTCCTACGTGGTTGCGGTCGACCCCAAGGAGATTGCCCGCCCGGCCGTGGCCGAGCCGCACCTGCCCGAGTACGGCGGGCTGGGGCCGCCCACTCTGCCCCGCTACCGCGAGGCCGCCAAGCCACTGACCTCGTTTGTCGACTCTGACACCCGCTTCGAGTCGGTCACCTGGCGGCAGGGCAGCAAAGGCGTGATGACCTCGCGTTTCGCCGTGCTCGAGGTGCGGCCCTCGGGCAAGGAAGCGACCCGAACCGCTCAGGAAGCGGCCGGCGGACGCAGCCGCTGGAACGGGGCGCTGCCGCTGCGGACCCTGCTGATCGAGCAGCCCGCAGCAGCGGCCGAGCCGACCGGCTACTGGATGACCAACCTGCCCGCCACCACCCCGGTCGCCGACCTGGTGCGGTGGGCGAAGATGCGCTGGCGCATCGAGCACGACTGCCGCGAGCTCAAGCACGGCCTGGGTCTGGACCACTTCGAGGGCCGCACCTGGCGCGGCCGGCACCACCACGTCACCCTCGTCACCGCCGCCCAGGCCTTCCTCACCCTGCGGCGGCTCGACCCAGAAGCCCGCACACCGGCCTGACCCTCTACCAGGTCCTCGACGTCCTTCAGGACCTGCTGAGGTGCTGGACCGGCACCTGCACCACCTGCGGCCGCCTCCTGCCCACCCCGCGAAGCCGCCGCAGACAGCGCAGAACCTAACGAAGCACTACTAGCACCGCCCCGTGCCGTCAGGCAGGTTCCGCGGGCGCGGGTCCCAAGGCTCGGATCGCGAGATCGATCGCGGTGGTCAGACGCTCGAGGTCGTGGCCGGCGCGCTCCCGTACCCGCAGGCCGAGCACCGTGGTGAACAGCAGTTCCACGGCGCCGTCGATATCGAGGTCGGCGGACAGTTCGCCACGGCCACGGCCCTCGGCCAGTGTCGAGCGCAGAGCCTGCCGCGTGACCTCGAACGCGGCTTCGGTCCGCTGACGGACCTTCTCATCGGTGGTGCCGAGCTCGGTGGCGGTGTTGACCACGAAGCAGCCGCGGCCGGACTCGCCATCGGCCGGGCAGGTCACCAGCCACAGCATCCACTCCCGCAGTACCTCCCGGACCGGACGGTCCGCCGCGTCCAGCCGCTGCCGGGCTTGAGTCGACTCGGTGGCCCGGTAGTGGTCGAGCGCGCGCAGGAACAGCGTGTGCTTGTCCGTGAACGTCCGGTACAGGCTGCTGGGCGTGAGCTTCAGCGCGTCACCCAGGTCGCGCACCGAGGTGGCGTGGTAACCGCGTCGCCAGAACAGCTCGGTTGCCGACGTGACCGCGTTCTTCTCGTCGAACTGCCGGGGGCGTGCCATGTGTTCACCTTACCCAACTTGTGGAGCGAGCGCTCCCGTACTAGGGTCATCGGTTCGGGAGCGATCGCTCCCGAATTGTTGAAGGAGGCTCCCTTGACGACCGCAGAACAGACCCCCACCCAAGCGCAGGAACCACAGGCTCCGGAGAAAAGTCGCTGGATGGCGGTCGCCGTGGTGGCTTTGGGCACCTTCCTGCTGGTAACCGCCGAGCAACTGCCGATCGGTCTGCTGACCTCGGTGGGATCCGCGCTGTCGATCTCCGAGGGGACGGCGGGGCTGATGGTGACGGTGCCCAGCATCGTCGCCGCGTTCGCGGCACCGCTGGTTCCGATGCTCGTCGGGTCGATGGACCGGCGCATCCTGCTGCTCGGCCTGATGGCCCTGATGACCGCCGCCAACCTGGCTTCCGCTCTGGCACCGAACTTCGCCGTGCTGGTGGGCTCCCGGGTGCTGGTCGGCATCGCGATCGGCGGCTTCTGGGCGGTCGCCAGCGGCCTGGCCGTCCGGCTCGTCGCCCCCGCGGACGTGCCGCGGGCCACCGCGGTCATCTTCGGCGGCGTCGGAGCCGCGAACGTGTTCGGTGTCCCGCTCGGCACCCTGGTTGGTGACCTCACCGGCTGGCGCATCGCCTTCTCCTCACTGAGCGCCCTGGCGCTCGTCACCCTGATCGCCCTGCTGGCGGTTCTGCCGGGGCTGGCCGCATCCCAGGTCATCCGGCCGAAGCTGCTGATGGAGCAGTTCCGCAACCCGGGCGTGCGCGTCGGCATCATCGCGACGGTGCTCATCGTGTTCGGGCACTTCGCCGCCTACACGTTCGTGAGCCCGGCACTGCAGAAGCTGTCGGGGATCGACGAGCGCTACGTCGGTCCGCTGCTGTTCGGGTTCGGTGTGGCCGGCATGATCGGCAACTTCGTCGCCGGGTCGGCGCTCTCCCGCCGCGTGCACCGGAGCGTGCTGATCATCTCTGTCGCCCTGGCGATCGCGATGCCGCTCTTCCTGCTGCTGGGCCAGTCCAAGGTGAGCGGCGCCATCCTGCTGATCGTCTGGGGTCTGTCCTACGGCGGTGTGTCCGTCGGCCTCCAGACCTGGATGATCAAGGCCGCCCCGCAGGCCGTTGAAGCGGCCTCCTCGCTGTGGGTGGCGGTGTTCAACCTGTCCATCGGCCTCGGCGCGCTGGTCGGCGGCGTCATTGTCGACACGCTCACCCTCCAGGGCGTGCTGTGGCTCGGCGGCGCCTGCGCCCTGCTCGCCGCCCTGGCGATCCGGACCGCCCGCGCCAACGACGCCCTGCGATGACCGAGCCCCTCACAGGGCCCACCGGAGACGCGTAGCCACACGGCGCCGACTGAAGTTCCGTCGCTGTACCGGCGGCGGCACGCCAGTCGGCGCCGCATTGTGCGCGCTCTGCGGCAACGCGTACCGGTTCCGGGCGTGGCTGAAGCAATGCCGTGCATCTGTTGTGATGTCGGCGGGGTCAGGTGGCGGCGGGACACAGAGCACGAAAGCGGCTTGATCGGCGGCGGGCTACGGATGGGTGTTGATCCAGTCGGCGATGCGGGCGCGGAGAGGGCCGCGGTGCTCATGGCCGCTTCCTCGCCTGGCCCCCGGGGCCATGCGAGGTCGGGGCCGCATGGGACGCGGGCCTGGTGCAGGAGCCGGTAGACCGTGGCCACGGGGTAGTGGCAGTCCTCAGCAAGCTCCGGCACGGCGCTCCGGCCTCGTACCGTGCCCGCAGGGACAGCGCGAGCTTTCGCCGCTCGGCGGCCCGCGCTGCGGCGGCTCGTACAGGGTGCGCAGGTGGGCTGCGAGATGCTGGCGCGCCTGCGGATCCTGGCGCAGCCGACGGGTCTGCCACGAGGTGCGCATCACGGTCCCGGCATCGTGCAGCCGGTTGAGGACCGTGCCGTAGGACAGGCCGCCGGCGGCGAGGAGTTCGTCGACCGTGGCACCGGACTCGTACTGCTTGCGGAAAGTCGGTTCTACTCCTCGTCTCGCATCGTGATGATCGCGGTGTGGGGCGAGGGGATCTTTCCGACAGGCAGTGGGCGGTGCTGGAGCCGCTGTTGCCGATCGCGGTGCTGGGGCGGCCGTCGTTGGGCCGGCGGAGGCTGATCGATGGGATCCGGTGGCGGGTGCGGACCGGTGCTCCGTGGCGGGATCTGCCGTCGGAGCAGGGGCCGTGGCAGACGGTCTACGGACTCTTCCGCCGCTGGCAACGCGACGGCACCTGGCCCGAACTGCTGACCCGGCTGCAGGCCCGGGCGGACGCGGCAGGGCTGATCACGTGGGAGGCCGACGTCGACTCCACGATCTGCCGGGCCCATCAGCACGCCGCGGGCGCCCGCCGCCACGGCCAGTCCCAGAAGGAACCGCCGGGCGGAACCCGCGCCGAACCAGACGACCACGGCCTGGGCCGGTCCCGGGGAGGATGCACCACCAAGATCCACCTGGCCTGCGAGCAAGGCCAACGACCACTGTCTCTGCTGGTCACTGCCGGTCAGCGTGGTGACGGTCCTCAGTTCGCCGCCATCCTGGAGGCATCCGAGTGCCCCGCACCGGACCAGGCCGTCCCCGTGTCCGGCCGCTGCGGGTGCGGGGCGCCAAGGCGTACTCTTCCCGAGCCAACCGGGCCTGCCTGCGAAAGCGCGGAATCCGCTGCACGATCCCGGAGCCTGCCGACCAGGCCGCCAAGCGCAAGAGGCGAGGAAAGGCCGGCGGTCGGCCTCCTGCGTTCGACCGCGAGGACTACAAGGCCCGGCACGCGGTCGAGTGCGGGATCAACCGACTCAAGCGCAACCGGGCGGTCGCCACCCGGTTCGACAAACTCGCGGTCCGCTTCGAGGCCACCGTCCTGATCGCCGCGGTTGGCGAAGGGATATGACGAACCTGAGCAGTCGGGCCCTGCACGAGAACGATGCAGCCTGGCTCGCTGCGGGCTGGGACGGGGCACCGCTGCCCTCACGGTCGCGCAGTGGCTTCCCAGGCGGCAGTGACACACCCTTCTTCCCAGTGCCACCACTCCTTCGCCTCGCCGTACTCCAACAGCTCGCGGATTTTCAGCAGGTCTGCCTGCGGCGGGACATCCAAGGCCACCATCCCGAACCGCTCGATGCCTTCGCCCGTCGTGCCGAGGCGATGGAAGACCTCCAGGACGCTCTGCCGGGCGGCGGCAGATCCGTCGTCCTTCAGCACGATGAGCCGGATGGTGCAGTTCTGCGAAGGCTCCACTGTTTCTCCGGCCCAGAGAAGACCGTCATCATCCGGCTGAACCCTGATGACGTCACCACTGGCGACTCCGCGGACGAACCAGGGAGTGTTGTCCAGCCGCACCGTGCCATTGCCGAGGTCGACAGCCCACAGGCTCTCGACACTCGCCGGCGGCCATCCGTCCTCGTCCATCTCCATGCGGAAATGGACCTTCACGTGGTCGTCACTGATGTTCGTCACCGAATCATCATCCACTTCGCATCCACCAGACCGGACTGCGGAGCACGCAGGCGCGTGCCTCCGGGCCCGGCTGGCAGCTCGCGAAGATCGCCGACCGCCGCCAGATGATCGGCTTCTAAAACACGGCCCAGTACATCTCTCCCGGTATGCGGCAGGGGCGGAAATCCCCTTCCTCCACGGGGGCGCATGACATCGGCCACGGAGGTGAAGGCCTCGATCGCTCCTGCCTCGGACGGCTGCTCCGGCCGGATCCTTCAGCGTTCCTCCCGTCCGTCCCGGTCCCTCCCCAGCACCTCCGCGATCCCCTCGATCGCCCCCGGCCCCACCCGGCAGCACCCCCCGACCAGCCGCGCCCCCGCCGCCCGCCAGGCCCGCACCCGCTCGGCGTCGAAGGTCGAACCGCCGGTCCAGGCCCGCGCCCGCGCGTCCCATCGCTCCCCGCTGTTGGGGTACGCCACGACCGGCTTGCCGGTGATCCGGGACGCCGTCGCGACCGCGTGCTCCACGTCCTCGGGGGCGCAGCAGTTGACGCCCACCGCGATCACCTCGTCCGCGTCGGCGGCCAGGGCGAAGGCCTCCTCCAGCGGCTGCCCGGCGCGGGTGCGGCCGCCCGCGACGGTGTACGACAGCCAGGCCGGCACGCCGAGCCCGCGCACCGCGCGCAGCAGGGCGGCGGCCTCGTCGGCGTCGGGGACCGTCTCCAGGGCGAGGACGTCCGGGGCGGCGGCGGCCAGGACCTCCAGGCGGGGCCGGTGGAAGCGTTCCAGCTCGGCCACGGTCAGGCCGTACCGGCCCCGGTACTCGGAGCCGTCCGCGAGCATCGCCCCGTACGGGCCGGCCGAGGCCGCCACCCACCGCGGGCGGCCGGGCGCGGCCCGCCGGGCCGCCTCGCGGGCCAGCTCCACGCTCAGCGCCATGAGCCCGGCCGCCCGCTCGCGTCCGATGCCGCGCCTGCCGAACCCCTCGAAGGTGGCCTGGTAGCTGGCGGTGATCGCCACGTCCGCGCCCGCCGTGAAGTAGGCGAGGTGCGCCTCGGCGACCGCCTCCGGCCGCTCGGCCAGCAGCCGCGCCGACCACAGCTCGTCGCCCAGGTCGTGTCCGGCCGACTCCAGCTGGTTGGACAGGCCGCCGTCGAGGACGAGCGTCCCGGCGGCCAGGGCGTCGGCGAGGGGCGGCGGAGCCTGCCGGGCGCCGCGCTCGGCGGGCCGGGTGCCGTGATCCGCCTGCCGGGTGTCGTGAGCGGTCCGCCCGGTGTCGTGGGCGGCAGGGGAACGCCTGGTCATGCCTCGACGCTAGTCGAAGCGGCCGGTGCGGCGGTCCCCGGCGCCGGAACCCCTGGCGCCGCGCGGCCCGCGCCCACGAGCCCGGACCGGCCCGGATCCGGCCGCCGTGCGGCATCCGCGCGCCCCGTCTGCCGGCCGGACCGCGGTACCGGGAGCGGGGGCCGATGCCCGCGTTCCCCACGGGGCGCCGAGGCGCCGACGCCGGGCTTGCCGCGGGCGCCGAGCACGGCCGCCGTCCCGGGGCGACGACAATCCGCGGGCGCCTCTTCACGCCGGACCCGTTGACCTGTCCGTGACACACCCTTACCTTTTCGGCGTTCGTAATGACAGATGTTGTTTGAAATATCGAACGAATTGCACAGGGTCCAGCAGTACCGGACCCCCGTTTCGCGCACCCCCACCCGAGAGGCAGTCCGCATGAGCCGCCCCGACGACCTGCCCGAAGCCGCCGAAGCCCGTCAGGCCCCCCACGTGCCCAGCCGCAGACTGATGCTGAAGGGCGCCCTGGCCGCGGGCGCCCTCGCCGCCGCCCCCGCCCCGGCCCTCGCCGCCCCGGGGACCGCTCCCGCCCCCTCCCCGAAGGCGGCCCCGTACGTGAACCCGCTCGTCCGCAACCGCGCCGACCCGCACATCCACCGCCACACCGACGGCTTCTACTACTTCACCGCCACCGCCCCGGAGTACGACCGGATCATCCTGCGCCGCTCCCGCACCCTGAACGGCCT
The DNA here is from genome assembly GCF_039533365.1 of Streptomyces glaucus. Taxonomy (NCBI): domain Bacteria; kingdom Bacillati; phylum Actinomycetota; class Actinomycetes; order Kitasatosporales; family Streptomycetaceae; genus Streptomyces; species Streptomyces glaucus. The sequence continues at coordinate 46,786 of NZ_BAAATK010000005.1, read as the reverse complement.
GGCGACCGCCGCCGAGTCGGTCATCTGGCGCAAGCACGCCACCGGCGCCATGGGCGCGCACATCTGGGCGCCGGAGATCCACCGCGTCGACGGCAAGTGGTACATCTACTTCGCCGCCGCGCCCGCCGAGAGCGTGTGGGACATCCGCATCTGGGTGCTGGAGAACGCCCACCCCAACCCCTTCCGCGGCGCCTGGGTGGAGAAGGGGCAGCTGAAGACGGCGTGGGAGACCTTCTCCCTCGACGCCACCACCTTCACCCACCGCGGCACCCGCTACCTCGCCTGGGCCCAGCACGAGCCCGGCATGGACAACAACACCGCCCTGTGGCTGTCCGAGATGGCCGACCCGTGGACCCTGACGGGCCCCCAGGTGCGGCTGTCCACCCCCGAGTACGCCTGGGAGTGCGTCGGCTTCAAGGTCAACGAGGGGCCGTCGGTCATCGCCCGCAACGGCCGGCTGTTCATGACCTACTCGGCCAGCGCCACCGACGCCAACTACTGCATGGGCCTGCTGACCGTCGACGCCGACGCCGACCTGATGAACCCGGCGAACTGGTCCAAGTCCCCGGTCCCCGTCTTCACCAGCAACGACACCACCCGGCAGTACGGCCCCGGCCACAACTCCTTCACGGTCGCCGAGGACGGCCGCACCGACGTCCTCGTCTACCACGCCCGCCAGTACAAGGAGATCACCGGCGACCCGCTGCACGACCCCAACCGCCACACCCGCGTCCAGAAGCTGGGCTGGAAGCCGGACGGCACCCCGGACTTCGGCGTCCCCGTGGCCGACACGGCGCGGGAGGGCGCGTGAGATGAGACGCGCGCACGCGATCCTGCTCGCCCTGTGCCTGGGCGTGCTCACCGCCCTGGCCGGCGCCGGGCCCGCCCAGGCCGCGCCCCGGACGATCGTCAACGGCACGCAGTTCACCGACACCTCGGGCAACCCCGTGCACGCGCACGGCGGCGGCGTCATCAAGGTCGGGGCCTACTACTACTGGTTCGGCGAGCACCGCAACGCCGACAACACCTTCCGGTACGTGGACGCCTACCGCTCCACCGACCTGAAGAACTGGGAGTTCCGCAACCACGTCCTGACCCAGTCGTCCGCGCCCGAGCTGGCCACCGCCAACATCGAACGGCCGAAGGTCATGTACAACGCGGCCACCGGCCAGTTCGTGATGTGGATGCACAAGGAGAACGGCACCGACTACAGCGAGGCCCGGGCCGCCGTCGCCGTCTCCTCGACCGTCGACGGGGACTACACCTGGCGGGGCAGCTTCCGCCCGCTCGGCCGGCACATGTCGCGGGACCTCACGGTCTTCACCGACACCGACGGCGCCGGCTACCTGGTCTCCGCCGCCCGCGACAACTACGACCTGCACATCTACCGGCTCACCGCCGACTACACCGGCGTCGCGAGCCTGGTCGCCAACCCCTGGCCGGGCGGCCACCGCGAGGCCCCGGCCCTGTTCAAGCGGGGCGGCGTGTACTTCATGCTGACCTCGGGCGCCACCGGCTGGAGCCCCAACCAGCAGCAGTACGCCACCGCCACCAGCCTCGCCGGGCCCTGGTCGGCGATGACGAACGCCGGCGACTCCACGGCGTACGGCTCGCAGACCGCGTACGTCCTGCCGGTGCAGGGCACGTCCGGCACCGCCTACCTCTACCTGGGCGACCGCTGGGGCAACTCCTTCGGCGGGACCGTGAACGACTCGCGGTACGTGTGGCTGCCGCTGGCCTTCCCGACCGCCACCTCGCTGTCCCTGTCCTGGTATCCGGAGATCACGGTCGACGCCGCCGCCGGGACGGTCACCGGCACCGCCGCCACCTACCACACGCTGACCGCCCGGCACAGCGGCAGGTGCGCCGACGTCACCGGCCAGTCGCAGTGGCAGGGCGCCCAGCTCAAGCAGTACGACTGCAACGGCGGCGGCAACCAGCGGTTCTGGTTCCGGCCCGCCGGCGACGGCTACCACCAGCTGATGGTCCGCAACAGCTCCCTGTGCGTACGGGAGAACGCGAGCACCGTCACCCAGGAGGACTGCGACAGCGCGGCGACGGACCAGCAGTGGTCCCTCACCACCACCGGCTCCCACCTCACCGTCAGCTCCCGGGCGACCGGCGAGTGCCTGGACGTGAGCGGCGCGTCCACCGCCAACTCCGCCGCGCTCATCACCCACCCCTGCAACGGAGGGACCAACCAGCAGTGGACGCGCGGAACATGACCGGCCCGGCGGGACGCCTGTCCCTGGCCGTGCTGGCGGCGGCGGCCCTGGGCGCCGCCCTGCCGGCCGCACCCGCCCGGGCCGGCGAGGCCCGCCGGCCGCCCGGCATCGAGCACTGCACCGCCACGGCCTGCCACTTCGACGTGCCGCCCGGCACCTACGACGTGCGGGTGGTGCTGGGCGGCGCGACCGCGTCCGCCACCGCGATCGGCGGCGAGACCCGGCGCTCCCTGCTGCCCGGGACGCCCGTGCCGGCCGGCGAACGGGCCGTGCGCTCCTTCACCGTGGACGTCCGCACCCCCGAGGGGGAGCCCACCGGACCCGACGGCAGCCCCGGCCTGGACCTGGCGATCGGCGGCCCGGCGCCCGCCCTGGCCGGCGTCCGCGTCACCCCCGCCCGGCACACCCGGCAGATCCTCCTGATCGGGGACTCCACGGTCTGCGACCAGCCCGGCGACCCGTACGCGGGCTGGGGCCAGCAACTGCCCCGGTACCTGCGCAAGGGCCTGTCGGTCGCCAACCACGCCGACTCCGGGGAGAGCACCGTCTCCTACCTCCGGGACCCGCGGCTGTGGGACACCGTCCGGGCACGGATCCGCCCCGGCGACCTGGTCCTGATCCAGCTCGCCCACAACGACAAGACGACGGACGGGGCGGCCTACCGGGCCAACCTGGAGGCGCTGGTGGCGGGCGTGCGGGACCGGGGCGGCGAGCCGGTCCTGGTCACGCCGATCGTGCGGCGCTGGTTCAACGCCGACGGGACGCTGGACAACGGCACCGCGCTGCTCGTCAACGGCCTCGGCGTCGACCACCCGGCGGTGATCCGCTCGGTGGCCGCCGACCGGGACGTGCCGCTGATCGACCTCACCGCGCAGACCAAGGCGCTGGTGGAGTCCCTCGGCGTCGAGGGCTCCAAGGCGCTGTACCTCCACGACGAGAAGCGGGACAACACGCACACCTCCGTGCACGGCGCCACCGTGTACGCGCAACTGGTCCGCGACGCGCTCGTCGCCCGGCGCCTGGTGCCCGAGGGCCTGGTCCGGGCGGGCTGAACCCCCGGGGCGCCCCGACCGGAACCGGGGCGCCCCGAATCAGCTCTGCAGGCGGCGCCGCATCTGTTCGAGACGGCGGGCGAAGCGGCGGTTGTACCAGGTGAACCAGGTCATGAACACCACGGCCAGTGCCAGGGTCCAGCCGCCCGCGGTGACGGAGCCGGACGCGAAGCACAGGGCCGAGACGCCGAAGAAGAGGACGGCCAGCAAGGGCAGCGCCCACCAGCTGTTGCGGCGTATCCGCTCCTGGCGGGAGGCGACGAAGGCCGCCATCGCCTGCCGCCGCCGCGGATCTTGCGGCGCCGGCCCGCCCTTGAGGACCTGCCGCTCCATGGCCGGGACGTCGTCCGCCTCCGTCCCCGTGGTCGCGGCGTCGTGCCGCCGCCGGCGGCGCACCAGCCACACGGTCCAGCCGGCCAGGAACGCGGCGCTCACGGCGGCGTACGGCCACGCGGACATCCCGTCGAAGATCAGACGGACCACGAAACCGACGACCAGGGCGAACAGGCCGATCACCCATAAGCTGTCCTGCGGACGCCGCTTCGTCCCGTTCTCCATCTCCACCTCCAAGGCAGTGAGGGGCAGTCACGGAAGTACGACGCCCGCCGGGTACCCGGGAGCGGCCCGCCGGACACCGCCGGTCCGGCGGGCCGTCCGCCGGGCCGGTCAGGCCACCGGCGCCATGTCCTTCTGCCTCTGCCTCGGCACCAGGGGCGTCGGGGCCGGGGCCGAGGACTCGACGACCTTGCGGTAGACCGCCTCGTAGCCGGCCGCCATGGTGTCCGGCTGGAAGTGCTCGATGACGTGGTTGCGGCAGTCGCGCGAGTCGAGGGCGCCCACCGCCTCGACGGCGTCGGGCAGTTCGGCCACGTCGTCACGGACCAGGCCCGTCACCCCGTCGACGACGACCTCCGGGACCGAGCCGCGGCGCAGCGTGACCACCGGTGTGCCGCACACCATCGCCTCGATCATCACCATGCCGAACGGCTCCTCCCACTGGAGCGGGAAGAGCAGGCAGCGCGCGCGGGCCAGCAGCTGCTTCTTGCGCTCGCCCGTCACCTCGCCGAGCCACTCCACGCCCGGGCCGAGCCGCGGCTTGATCTCGGCCTCGAAGTAGGCGTGTTCGGCGGGTTCGCTGCACTTGGCCGCCAGCTTGATCGTCCGGCCCGCGGCGCGCGCGGCGTCGATGGCGAGGTGCATGCCCTTGTCGGGGGTGCAGCGGCCGAGGAAGAAGACCCAGTCCTCCTTGTCGCGCCGGTAGGGGAAGTCGCCCGCGCGCAGCGCGTTGTGCACCGTGCCCGCCCAGTTGAGGTCCGGGGCCTGGGAGCGCTGCGAGTCCGAGATCGCCACCAGGTGCACGGAGTCGCCCAGCTGCCGGTAGTAGTCGCCCGGTTCGCCGTCCAGCGGGCCGTGCGTGGTGACCACGGTGGGCACGCTCCGGCCGCGGGCCAGCAGCGGGCCGGCCAGGGTGTGGTCGTGGACGACGTCCACGTCGAGGCCGTCGAGGAGGCGGGCGGTGGCCGCGGTGTGCCACACCTCGGGCAGCGGCTCGCCCAGCCGCTTGCCCTGCGGCACGTCGTAGGTGCGCAGCATGCGGCGGGCGCGGGTGCCGTTGCGGCCCGCGGCGATCAGGGTGACGTCGTGGCCGCGCTCCACCAGCGCGTCGGTGAGGTCGGCGCACATCGCCTCGATCCCGCCGTAGCCGCGCGGCGGGAGCTCGAACCACGGCGGCGCGACCATGGCGATACGAAGCGGCCGGTTGCTCACGTCAAGCTCCTTTCCTTGGTGCGTCCGCCGCCGGGGCGCCGCGGCCGTGCGGCGGGCGGCCGGTCGCGCCCGCTGCTTGCGCGCACGGCACGGCCCCGCCGCGGCGCGGCGTGCCATGTCATGCCCGGAAACAGGGGCGAGGGGTGGGAGTGGGCCGGCCACGGACGGCGTCGGCCGCGGCGGCGGGACACGGACGGCGCGGGCGCCCACGGGGGGCGCCGGGGCCGTCCGGTGCGGGGGAAAGCCTGCGTCGTGGGTCAGGAGGACGGCGGGGCGGAGGCGGCCGTGCAGGCGCAGGGCTGCGTCGAGACCTCCATCCCCGCGGGCAGCCCGGTGACCTGGACCTCCCCGGCCTCGGTCACCCGGACGCCCACCTGGGCCGTGCCGACCGGCACCTCGGTCAGCCGCAGGGCGCCGAAGCGGGCGGGCAGCACGGGGGCGAGCCGGATCCGGCCGTGCGGGACGCACACCTCGGCGCCCAGCAGCACCCGCAGCAGGTACACGGGCGTGGCGGAGGCCCACGCCTGCGGCGAGCAGGCCGCCGGGTACGGCACCGGCTGGGCGTACTCGGCGCGGTCGAAGCCGCACAGCAGCTCCGGCAGCCGCCCGCCGAAGGCCGCCGCGGCGTCCAGGACGGCCTCGGCGACGCGGCGGGCGTGGTCGGTGAAGCCGTAGCGCATCAGACCGGCGGCGACGATGCCGCTGTCGTGCGGCCACACCGAGCCGTTGTGGTAGCTCATCGGGTTGTACGCGGCCATGGTGGTGGCCAGGGTGCGCACGCCCCAGCCGCTGAACATCTCGGGGGACAGCAGCCGCTCGGCGACCGCTTCGGCCTTGTCCTCGTCGACGATGCCGGTCCACAGGCAGTGGCCCATGTTGGAGGCGAGGGAGTCGACCGGGTTCTTGTCGCCGTCCAGCGCCTCGGCGTACCAGCCGCGCCCGGGCAGCCAGAACACCTCGTTGAAGCGCCGCTTGAGCTGCCGGGCCCGCTCGTGCCAGCGCGCGGCGTCCGCCGCGTCCCCGGTGTGCTCGGCGAGCAGCGCCCGCGCCCGGTACGCGCCGTACACGTACCCCTGCACCTCGGCGAGCGCGATGGGCGGCTCGGCGAGCTTTCCGTCGGCGCTGTTGACGCCGTCCCAGGAGTCCTTCCAGCCCTGGTTGGCCAGGCCCCGGTCGGTGGAGCGCCGGTACTCGACGAAGCCGTCGCCGTCGCGGTCGCCGTACTTCTCCACCCACTCCAGCGCCCGGTCGGCGTGCGGCAGCAGCTCCCGCACCGCGTCCGGGTCGACGCCCCAGCGGCACAGCTCGCCGAGCAGCATCACGAACAGCGGGGTGGCGTCGACGGTGCCGTAGTACACGGTGCCGCCGAGCGCGAGGGACGCCTCGACGCCGAAGCGCAGCTCGTGCGGGATCTTCCCCGGCTCCTCCTCGGTCACCGGGTCGGTCCGCGTGCCCTGGTACCGGGCGAGGGTCTGGGCGGTGCCGAGGGCGAGCTGCGGGTCGAGGGGCAGCGACATCAGCGCGGTGAGGATCGAGTCGCGCCCGAACAGCGCCATGAACCAGGGGGCGCCGGCCGCGACGACGGGCGTGTCCGGCCGGCCGGGGTCGAAGATGCGCAGGGCGCCCAGGTCCTGGCAGCTGCGCCGCAGCGTCAGCGCCAGCGACTCGTCGCCGACCTTCGCCCGCGGCCCGGACCGACGCCACTCACTGGTCCGCACCGACGGCCCGGCCTGCTCCACGGGCCGCTCCAGCGGGAACGACGTGGGCGTCTCCACCCCGTCGATCACCGGCGTGACCAGTACGGACGCCCGCCAGGTGCCGCGCGGCGGGACGAGTGCGCGGAAGGTGAGCTGGCCGGGCGAGCAGATGGCGTCCTCGGCGACGATCCGCACCCCCCGGCTCTCGCCGCGCCACTGCCGGTTCAGGGAGAGCACCCCGTCGCCGTAGTCGACGCCGTACTGGCCGCGCGGCTGGACCCGGCCCTCCTTGACCTCGAACAGGTCGGCGAAATCGGCCTCGACGCGCAGGGTGAGCCGGCAGGCGGCGGCCTCGTTGCCGAGGTTGCGCAGCACCAGGTCCTCGCGCATGCCCGCGCCCACGAACCGGTGCCGCTCGACCAGGACGGTGGCCTCGCTGTGTCCGGGACGCGGCCGGGCCCGGCCCAGGAACAGGGCCTCGTACGGCTCCTGCGCGATGACGGAGAGCGGGTCGACCTCCTCGTCGTCCAGCCGCAGCTGCCAGACGGACAGGATGCGGGTGTCGCGGTGGAAGAGTCCTTGAGGAGTACCGGGTGCGAGGTCACCGCCCCGCTCGGACAGACAGAACGACGATCCCTCGATCAGCGTCACCGAGTCGCCGCCGCCCTGCGTCGCCTCTCCGGCGAACGTCCAGCCCTGGCCCATCGATCACCTTCCCGCCATGACAGCCCAACACCACGAAACACGGGCACGGCATCACGGAGCACGCACGTGAGCACGAAACCCGTGAGAAGACGGTCGATCGGACATTGTTTATACGACGTAACTCAATTTTCCTGCAAGTGGCCGCATGGCCCTCCGGGGCGCCGGCGGCCGGCGCCGCCGCGACCCGCTCCGCGCGCCTTCCCGGATACCCGCACCGCGCCGGGCGCGCCCGCCGGGAACGCGCCCGGCGCGGTGCGGGTCAGCGGCCGTCCCCGTCCTCGCGGGGCCAGTTCTCCAGCGTGATGTGCAGGGCGTCGACCGCCTTCTCCCAGGACGCCCGGACGTCGCGGGGGGCGCCGAAGCCGCCGGCCGCCTCCAGGGCGCAGTAGCCGTGGAAGGTGGCGCGCAGCAGGCGCACGGCGTCGGTGAGGTCGGGCTCCCGCAGGCCGTAGCCGCGCAGCATGCCGTAGGTGATCTCGGCGGTGCGGCGCAGGGCCGGGGAGCCGGCGATCAGGTCCTGGTCGATGCGGATCCGGGTCGCCGCGTACCGGCCCGGCCGGGTGAGCGCGTACTCGCGGTAGGCGCCGGCGAAGGCGGCCAGCGCGTCCTTCCCGGCCCGCCCGGCGACCGCCGCCGCGATCCGGTCGATCAGCTCGCCGCCCGCGAACAGGGCCAGGTGGGTGCGCAGGTCCTGGAGGTTCCTGACGTGCGTGTACAGGCTCGCGTCCTTCACGCCGAAGCGGCGCGCCAGCGCCGACAGCGTGACGTTCTCGAAGCCGACCTCGTCGGCGAGTTCGGCGGCGGCCGCGACCAGGCGGTCGGTGGTGAGGCCGGCACGGGGCATGGCGGGACCTCCGTGAACCTGGGACTCCTGGGGGAGAGCCTAGTGCCCCGAGGATCCGGCGCGTCGGCCGCGACGCGGCCGACGCGCCGTCCCGCGCCGCTCACGGCCGGCACAACTGGTGTGATTCCCAGGGGAAGCAGGGAAAGCTGTGACGGATGGGCCGAGCGGCCGTGTCCGGGACGTCTGCCGCTCATCTCCAGGCCGTTCAACATTCATCTTCCATGTTGATCCTCCTCACGCACGCACAGCAGTGCGGCGAGAAGGCAGCCGCGGACGGCAGCGGCACTCAGGAGGCACATCATGGGACACGGCCACGACCACGGACACGGTCATGGACACGGGCATCACCACGGACACCACGGCCACGAGGGACCGGAGCTGCCCGCGGCCTTCGACACCTCCGTGCCCGACGAGGCCCTGACCCCCGAGCAGCGGTCGCGCCGCTCCCTGCTGCGCCGCGCCGGCCTGCTCGGCGCCGGCCTGGCCGCGGGCGGCGTCCTCGCCCAGACGACGGCCGCCGCCCCCGCCCGCGCCGCCTCGAACGGCCGCCGCGGCAAGGGCTTCCTGTGGCTGGCCGGCGACCACCACATCCACACCCAGTACAGCAGCGACGGCAAGTACCGCGTCGTCGACCAGGTCCGCCAGGGCGCCCGGCACGGCATGGACTGGCTCGTCATCACCGACCACGGCAGCGCCACGCACGCCAAGATCGGTGTGGAGAAGGTCAACCCGGACATCCAGGAAGCCCGCGCCGCCTACGAGGACACCCTCGTCTTCCAGGGCCTGGAGTGGAACATCCCCGCCGCCGAGCACGGCACCGTCTTCGTGCACCCCGGCAAGAACGAGGTCTCCGTCCTCAAGCAGTTCGAGACCGACTACGACGGCAGCGTCAAGGGCGCCTCCGACTCCACGCCCGCCAACGAGGCGCTCGCCGTCGCCGGCCTCGCCTTCCTCCACGACCAGGTCAAGCGGCGCAAGGTCAAGGACGCGCTGATGCTCGCCAACCACCCGGCGCGGCGCGGCGTCGACTCCCCGCACGAGATCCGCGCCTGGCGCGACGCCACACCCGCGAGCCGGCGGATCGCCGTCGGCTTCGAGGGCGCCCCCGGCCACCAGGCCGCCGGCCTGCCCACGCCCCTCGGCATGGGCCGCGCCCGCGGCATCTACGACAACAACCCCAGCGCCAACTCCTTCGCCGGCTACCCGCTGGAGTCCTACCGCACCTGGGGCGGCTTCGACTGGATGACCGCCACCGTCGGCGGCCTGTGGGACAGCCTCCTCGCCGAGGGCAAGCCCTGGTGGATCACCGCCAACTCCGACTCCCACCAGGTCTACGCCGACACCGCCGTGCGCGGCACCGGCGGCGACTTCGCCACCGACGGCCGCTACCCGGACCCGGTCTACGGCGGGCGGATCGACATCACCCAGGGCGACTACTGGCCCGGCCAGTACAGCCGCACCCACGTCGGCGCCGACGGCTTCTCCTACGCCGCCGTCATGGACGGCATCCGCGCCGGCCGCATCTGGGTCGACCACGGGCAGCTCATCAGCGGCCTCGATGTCCGCGTCGCCGGCGGCGGCCGCTGGGCCACGCTCGGCGGCGCCCTGCACGTGAAGAAGGGCACGCACGTCACGCTCACCGCCGACGTGGCGCTGGCCGGCGGCCCCAACTGGGCGGGCTTCGTGCCGAAGCTGGCCCGCGTGGACGTCATCCAGGGCGACGTGACGGGCGAGGTGAAGGACAAGGACACCTTCACCGCCCCCACCGCCAAGGTCGTCAAGTCCTACGAGGTGGACAAGTCCGCCGGCACGGTCCGCCTCACCTACGACCTCGGCCGCGTCGACCGCCCCGTGTACGTCCGGCTGCGCGGCACCGACGGCAACCGCACCGCCGTCGGCGCGATGGGCGCCGCGGTCGACCCGGCGGGCCCGGCCCTGGACGTCGTCGGCGACGCCGACCCGTGGCGCGACCTGTGGTTCTACTCCAACCCGGTGTGGGTCCTGCCCTCGTGACGCCGCACGCCCTCACCGTGGACGCGGGGGTCCGGGACCTGCGCGCCGCCGACCACCTGCTGCACGCGCTGGCGGCCGGACTCGACCTGCCCGAGGACACGTTCGGCTGCACGCACCTGGTGCGCGGCGGGCACCCGCGGGTCGCGGTGTCCCTCGCCCTGCCCTCGGAGCCGCTCCTGCGCATCGCCCGGGAGCGGCTCGGGGCCCAGGGGTACGAGGTGTCGCCCGGCGTGCCGGACGGCTCGGGACGCGCGGTGCTCTACCCGGGAGCCCGCGCGCTCACCGGCACGCTGACGGTCGCGGACCTGCTCGCCCGGTCCGCGATCGACGACGTCACGGTCCTCGGCGCCCCGGAGCGCCCCGCCCCGGACACCCGGCTGCACACCCGGGACCACGTGCGCCCGCAGTGGCACGACGGCCGTCTCCTGCTGGCCGCCATGCCGGCCGCCGGGGGCACCCTGGTGCCCTTCGAGGTCCCCGAGCCCACGCCGTGCTGCGCGGACCACTGAGGCCGTGACGGCCCGCCCGTACCGCCCCGGCCGGGCCCTGACCCGCGGCCGGGGCGGTACGGTTGCCGGACGAAGGAGCCGACGGGGAGGGCGCGTGTGACGGAGCGGCGGACGGCACCGGACCGATGACGTACGAGGCGCCCGAGGAGCGGGCCGGGCGGCGCCCGCCGGACACCGGCCGCATACGGCCCGGCGCCCGCCCGCCGGGCCGGCGGCGCGACTTCGGGATCTTCTGGGCCGCGCAGACCCTCTCCGTCCTCGGCGACTCCTTCGCCCTGATCGCCCTGCCGCTGCTGGTCCTGGAGGCCACCGGGTCCGTCGCCCGGATGGGGCTGCTCACCGCGGCCGGCGGGGCGGCCTCGGTGGTGGCGGCGGTGTTCGCCGGGGTCGTGGTGGACCGCGTGGACCCCCGTCGGCTGCTCATCGGCTGCGACCTCGTGCGCATGGTCCTGTACGGCCTGGTCCCGCTGGTGTGGCTGTCCGGCCCGCAGATCCCCCTGCTGTACGCCGTGCTGCCGCTGTGCGAGGCCGTCGGCATGCTGTTCGCCGTCGGCTACGTCACCGTCGTGCGCGGCCTGGTCGGCCCCGAGCGGCTCACGGAGGCCAACGGACGGCTGAACGCCACGGCCGCCGCCGCGGGCGTGCTCGGCCCGCTGTGCGCGGGGGTCGTCGCCGCCTGGTCCGGCCCGGCCGCCGCGGTCGGCGTGAACGCGGCCAGCTTCGGGGTGTCGGCCGCCTGCCTGGCGCTCGTACGCTTCCGGGCCCGCCCCGCGGACGACCGCCCGGGGGAGCGGGCCGGGCTGTGGCGGGACCTGCGGGCCGGGATCGCCTTCCTGTACGGGCATCCGGTGCTGCGCGCCCTGACGGCCGCGCTGTCCCTCTTCAGCTTCCTCACCCTCGGCCTCAACGACCTGGTCGTCTACCACCTCAAGCACGACCTCGGCCACGACGACGGCACCGTCGGCGCCGTGCTGGCCGTCGGCGCGCTCGGCGCCGTCACCGGCGCCCTGCTGGTCGCCCGCGTCCGCCGCCGCCTCGGCTTCGGCCCGACGTGGACCGGCGCCGTCGCGGTGTCCGGGCTCGCCCTCGCCGGACTCGGCGGGGCCCGGGACGTGCCGGTCGTCGCCGCGCTGAGCGCAGCCTTCCTGGCCGCCGTCGCCGTCGCCGGCACCTGCTCCATGTCGCTGCGTCAGGAGGTGACCCCGGAGCCCCTGCTGGGCCGGGTCACCGCCGCCTTCTGGACCCTCCAGTACGCGGCCGCCCCGGCCGGCGCGGCCCTGCTCACCTGGGCCGCGGAACGGCACGGCACGGCGCCCGTCGCCCTGGCCGCCGGCGCGTGCTGCGTCCTGATCGCCCTGGCCGCACCGGCCACGCCGATCCGCACCGCCGGGGGCCGCGCCTGACGGACCGTGCCTCACCCGGAGCTCCCTCCCGCACCGGAGGCCGGGCCGCCGCGGACCCCCGGGACGGTCCGGGCGCGGTACGGCCGGCCGGGGCCCGCCGTACCGCGCCCCGGGCGGGATCAGCCGGGCGACGGGGCGAACACGAAGGAGAACTCCGCGGGTTCGGCCCGCAGGAAGTACCGCGGCAGCGGGCCGGGGCCGCACGACTGCGACCCGATGCCGTGCTGCCCGTGGTCGAGGTTGACCCACACCGTGTCGCCGGGGACGAGGTCGGTCAGGTGCCGGGCCGCGTCCAGCTGTTCGGTGGTCCAGCGGCGCGCGGTGAACCAGAACTCCGGTTCGCCCTCGACGCGCAGCCCGCCGATCTCCGCCCAGCGGACGTCGGCCCGCGCGCCGTTCTCCTGCGGGCGGACGTACGGCGTCTGCAGCTCCTCCACCGTCGCCTCCCAGCGGCCCAGCAGCGACGCCGCCCTGGTGTCCGGGTACGCCTCGCCCGGGCCCCCGCCGAACCAGCGGACCCGGTCGGCCCGCGGCAGCCCGAACCGGATGCCGAGCCGGGGCAGCGGCACCGTCCAGTCCCCCTCCGGCACGACCGAGACGGCCAGCCGGACCCGGGTGCCGTCCGAGGTCCACCGGTAGGTGGTGGCCAGGCCCAGCTCCCGGCCCGCGGGCGCCACCCGGGTCCGTACCGTCAGCGCGTCGCCGCCGGCCTCGACGGCGTCCAGGCGGTGCCGCATCCGGTGCAGGCCCAGGGCGCGCCACAGCACCCCGTACCGGACGTCCGGCTGCCACGGGGCGCCGTCGTCGTTGTCGGTCGGCGCCCGCCACACGTCCAGGCGCAGCCCGGTGACGTCCACCCCGCCGATGCCGCGCAGGGCGCCGGTGCGGGCGTCGAACACGGCCGGGCCGAGCGTGATCCGCCCGCCGTCGGCGGCGGGCCGGACACCGGCCGCGGCGGGCGCGGGAGCGCGCCGGGCGACCGTGCCCTGCCCCCACGCCACCACATGGCCCCGCTCCGCCCAGGGGGTGTCCTCGGCGAGCCGGGCGCGGACCGTCCACTGCACCTCGGCGCCCCGGCCGTCGGGGGCCGGGGGCAGCTCGACCTCCGCCGACCCGCCGGGCGCCAGCGGCTCCACCGTGAGCCGGGCCGTCGCCGTGACCTCGCCGTCCACCTGGTGCAGGCACTCGAACTCCAGGTGGGACAGGCCGGCGAAGTCGTACCGGTTGGTGATCCGCACAGTGCCGTCCGCGGCGCCGCCGTCGATGCGGACCGGCTCGATCACCTTCGCGTACTCGACGAGCCCCGGCGAGGGCCGCCGGTCGGGGAAGAGCAGCCCGTCGCAGACGAAGTTGGAGTCGTGCAGCTCCTCCCCGAAGTCGCCGCCGTAGGCGAAGCCGAGCTCCGGATGCGCGATGCCGTGGTCGATCCACTCCCAGACGAACCCGCCCTGGAGCCGGTCGTACCTCTCGTACAGCTCCTGGTAGTCGGCGAGCCCGCCGGGGCCGTTGCCCATGGCGTGCCCGTACTCGCAGTGGAGGAAGGGGAGCGCGCGCCGCTTGCGGGGGCCGCCGTCCAGGCCCCGGCCGATCCGCTCCACCTCCTCGTGGAAGGCGTACATCCGCGCGTACACGTCCGTGTCGCGGCAGGTGGCGTCGCCCTCGTAGTGCACCAGCCGCGAGGCGTCCCGGCCGCGGATCCACTCGGCCATCGCGGTCAGGCCGCGCCCGGTGCCCGCCTCGTTGCCGAGGGACCAGAAGATCACCGACGGGTGGTTCTTGTCCCGCTCCACCATGCGGGCGGCGCGGTCCAGCAGGGCCGGGGTCCAGCGGTCGTCGTCGACGGGGTTGTCCCGCCAGCCCTGCTCGGTGAAGCCGTGGGTCTCCAGGTCGCACTCGTCGATCACCCACAGCCCGTACTCGTCGCACAGGTCGAGGAAGGCCGGGTGCGGCGGGTAGTGCGAGGTGCGGACGGCGTTGACGTTGTGCCGCTTCATCAGCAGCACGTCCTCGCGCATCGTCGCCGGGTCCAGGGCGCGGCCCCGCTCCGGGTGCCACTCGTGCCGGTTGACGCCCCGGAAGAGGACCGGCCTGCCGTTGACCCGGATCAGGCCGTCCGCCAGGACGACCGTGCGGAAGCCGATCCTGAGCGGCACCCGCTCGCCGGGGGTGGCCAGCACGCCGTCGTACAGCGTCGGCGTCTCCGCCGACCACGGCTCGACCGGGACCGTCACGGACTCGCCGGTCGCGACGTCGACGCCCAGGGCGGGCACGGTGACCCGCCCCTCGACGTCGGAGTCGACGCGCAGGGTGCCCCGGCCGGTGGTGTGGTCGTAGGAGGCGTGCACGAAGAAGTCGCCCGCGCAGCCCGCCGGGCGGTGCAGCAGCGTCACGTCCCGGAAGATGCCGGGCAGCCACCACTGGTCCTGGTCCTCCAGGTACGACCCGGCCGACCACTGGTGGACCCGGACCGCGAGCACGTTGCCGGCCGGCTCCAGCAGGTGCCCGACGGCGAACTCGTGCGGCAGCCGGGAGCCCTTGAACTCGCCGAGCTCGGTGCCGTTGAGCCAGACCCGGGCGCAGGACTCCACCCCGTCGAAGCGCAGCACCGCGTCCCCGCTGGCGGGCCAGTCCGCCGGCAGGTCGAAGACGCGCAGGTGGTCACCGGTGGGGTTCTCCGTCGGGACGTGCGGCGGGTCCACCGGGAAGGGGTAGAGGTGGTTGGTGTAGATCGGCGCGCCGTGCCCCTGCAGGACCCAGTGGCCGGGGACGGACACCTCGGCCCAGTGGCCGGCGTCGTACCCGGGCGCGGCGAACGCGTCGTCCTCGGCGTCGGCGGCCGGCGACAGCCGGAACCGCCAGCTGCCGTTCAGGGAGAGGGGCTTCGCGTCCGAGGACGCGTACCAGGCGCGCGGGGGAAGCGTTCCGCGGCCGGGCGCGACGTCCTCGACGTAGGCGGCGGCCGGGGCGGGAGGGGTGCGGAAGGACATCGGTCTCCTAGGTCGGCCCCTGATGCCGGTCCGTGCGGTCCCCCGGGCCGGCCGGCGCGGCAGGAAGGGGGGCACGGACACCAGGGGCGGGGTGGGAACGGCCGGGGCCATGAAGTGCGGGTGGGAGGTGACGGCCCGGTCGGCCGGGTGGGGGGAGCGCGTCACTCGGACGGCCCGGGCACCCGCGCCCCTTCGACGCCGGCCCGCGCGACCACCGAGCCGACGGCCGTGGCGACCTGGCCGGCCACCTGCTCGGGGCGGCTCCCGCCGGGGCGCATGTCCTCGCCGGCGCGGGCCGGCACGTCCAGGGCGGGGGCGAACAGCTCGACCCGGACGTAGGTCCCCGCGACGCCGACGCCGATCAGCGCGCCGCCCGGGGCGTCGACCGCGACCAGGCCCCGGGGGCGGCCGTCGGCCGGGTCCTCGGACCCGGCCTCCGCGATCGCGCGGAGGCCGGGCGGCTCGCCGGCCAGGGTGGCGACCGGGGCGGGCGAGCGGCCGGTGGCGGCCGCCGGCTCCTGCCGGGACGTGGGCGACGCGGCGATGATCCGGCGCAGCATCTCGTAGCGGTTCGCGGCGCGGATGTCGCACGAGGTGCGTTTCACCGGACGGCCCCCTCCCTTCCGGGCCGGGCCGGGGCGGCCCGGACTCCGGCGCGGCGCAAGGCTAGGGGCCGCGGTGGCTTTCGACAAGGGCTTCGGACAAGGGCCTCGCCAGGCCCGGTCCGGGTCAGCCGCGGCCGGTCCGGCCGTCCAGGACGTCCCGCACGAACGCGTTGGCGAACTTCCCCCGCGGGTCCAGCTCCCGCGCCAGCGCCCGGAAGTCGCCCAGCCGCGGGTAGCGCTTCCACAGCTCGGCCGCCGGAGCGGTGAAGACCTTCCCCCAGTGGGGCCGCGCCTCGAAGCCGGCCAGCGCCTCCTCCACCCGCCGCACCACCGGCAGCACCGCCGCCGTGTCCTCGACCCAGGTGAAGTGCACCGCCACGGTGTCCCGCCCGTACGCCGGGCTCAGCCACTGCTCGTCGGCGGCGACCGTGCGCACCTCGCAGGTCTGCAGCACGGGCGCCACCGTCGCCCGTATCGCGTCCAGCGCGTGCAGCGCGTCGAGGGCGTACGGCCGCGGCATCAGGTACTCCGACTGCAGCTCGGCGCCGCTGCTCGGGGTGAACTCGGCCCGGAAGTGCGGCAGCCGCTCGTGCCACGGCCCGGGCACGCCGAACTGCTCGGTGCAGTTGACGGCGGGCATGCCCGGCACCGGGTGCAGCTTCTCGGTGGCGGGCGCGGCCCACGGGAAACCGGGCAGCGGCTGGTCGGTGCGCCGCTTCAGCCACACCTGCCGGAAGCCCGGCGCACGCCAGTCGGTGAACAGGCTCACGCTGTACGCGGACGCCGCCACGGTCTCGAAGTCCAGCCCCTGAAGCGGCAGTTCGGTGAACAGGTGCTGCTCGACCTCGAACGCCGGCTCCAGGTCGAGGGTGAGCGCGGTGACCACCCCGAGCGCGCCGAGGGAGGTGACGGCGCCGCCGAAGCGCGGGTCCCCGCGGCCGATGACGACGGTCGAGCCGTCCGCCGTGACGAGTTCCACCTCCCGCACGGCCGACGCGAGCGAGCCGTTGCCGACGCCCGAGCCGTGCGTGCCGGTCGCCACCGAGCCGGCCACGGAGATGTGCGGCAGGGACGCCATGTTGGGCAGCGCCAGCCCGTGCTCGTGCACCCGGCGGGCCAGTTCCGCGTACCGGACGCCGCCGCCGACCCGTACCGTGCGGGCCGTCGCGTCGACGTCGATCCGCGGCGGCAGGGCGGCCAGCGACAACAGGGCCCCGTCGGCGCCCGGATCGGCGATCTCGTTGAAGGAGTGCCCGCTGCCCAGCACCCGCACCCGCGCGCTGTCCGCCACCAGCGCCCGCAGCGCGTCCAGCGAGTGCGGCCGGTGCACTTCCTTGGCCGTGTAGGTGATGTTGCCGGCCCAATTGGTCACGGTCTCGGTCATCCCGCCCCTTTCCTGCCGCGTCGAGAACCAGGAGGTCACCGCTGGAACCTACCCCGGAGATCGTCCGGCCGGCGGCACCGGACCCGCCGCCCGCCTCCTCGCCGCCCCCTGCCGCCCGCCCCGTCGCCCGCACCGCAGGAGCGCCTTCTCGCCCCGGCCTCCCCGGGCCCTTCCGCCCCGGCCGCGCCGGCTCACCGGGTCCGTTTGTGGCGATATGCGGTGAATATCCGCCTCGGTCGCCGGCTGGGGGGACCCGGTACGGCTCACGTACAGGCGGGGGCATACCGTGAGGAGTCGTACGTCCGAACCGGGAGGAGACACGGGATGGGCAGCCGTACCGCGCTGGTCGAGGATCTGATGGAGCGCTTCCCGCACGTGCCGCGGGAAGCCGTCTTCAAGGAGGACCTGCTCCGCGGAGGCGTGGCCTTCGACCCGTCCGCCCTCAGCGACAACGAGGACGGCGAGGTCAAGCCGAAGTCGTACTTCATCTTCTCCTTCGACCACGGCACCCTGCCCGAGCTGGGCGAGGCGGCCCTCAGGCGCCCGCCGGAGGAGATCATCCTCACCGGCGGCCCGTACGACCTGCGCCGGACCGTGGTCTCGGTCCGGGTGAACCCCTCGTCGCCGTACCGCGTCGCCGCGGACGAGGACGGGGTGCTCGGCCTCTACCTCGACGGGCGGCGCATCGCCGACGTCGGCGTCCCGCCGATGCCCGAGTACTACCGGCACACCCTGTCCAACGGGAAGTCGGTGATGGAGGTGGCCCCGACCATCCAGTGGGGCTACCTGATCTACCTGACCGTCTTCCGGGTCTGCCAGTACTTCGGCGCCAAGGAGGAGTGCCAGTACTGCGACATCAACCACAACTGGCGCCAGCACAAGGCGGCCGGACGGCCGTACACAGGGGTGAAGGACGTCGAGGAGGTCCTGGAGGCGCTGGAGATCATCGACCGGTACGACACCCAGAAGGCGTCCACCGCGTACACGCTGACCGGCGGCGCCATCACCAAGACGGTCGCGGGCCGCGACGAGGCCGACTTCTACGGCCACTACGCCAAGGCCATCGAGGAGCGCTTCCCGGGCCGCTGGATCGGCAAGGTCGTCGCCCAGGCGCTGCCCAAGGCCGACGTGCAGCGGTTCAAGGACTACGGCGTGCAGATCTACCACCCCAACTACGAGGTGTGGGACCGCCGCCTGTTCGAGCTGTACTGCCCCGGCAAGGAGCGGTACGTCGGCCGGGACGAATGGCACAAGCGGATCCTGGACTCCGCGGAGGTCTTCGGCCCGCGCAACGTCATCCCCAACTTCGTCGCGGGCGTGGAGATGGCCGAGCCGTTCGGCTTCACCAGCGTCGACGAGGCGATCGCCTCCACCACCGAGGGCCTGCGCTTCTTCATGTCGCACGGCATCACGCCCCGGTTCACCACCTGGTGCCCCGAGCCCACGACGCCCCTCGGCAAGGCCAACCCGCAGGGCGCGCCGCTGGAGTACCACATCCGCCTGCTGGAGGCCTACCGCGCCACCATGGACGACTTCGGCCTGTCCTCCCCGCCCGGCTACGGCCCGCCCGGCGCCGGCCGCGCGGTCTTCTCCGTCAGCTCCTTCATGGACAGCCTCCCGGCGGACGAACCCGTCGAGGCGTGACCGGAGGTCCGGTGCGCGGGACACGCCGCCGCCCGCGCACCGGCTCCGCGCCGTCACCGTCGTCGGCTGCAGTGCCTCCGTTCCCGGGAACGGAGGCCTCGCCCTCGGCCGCCCCGCCTTCCGGCGCGGCACGAACTCCCCGGCGTACGGCTTCACACCGGACGGACGCGACCGCGCATCGCGACCGCGCTCGCCGGCCGCATCGAATTCTTCGCCCCCCCCCGCGAACCCGACCGAGCGCAGCAGCCCCTCCCGCGTGCCCTCCGGCCCGCAAGCGCTCGACGCCCCGCTGCTGGGAGCGGCCGTCCCGGCGCGCACCGCGTTCGTTCCTGGCTGGGACGGGCGTCGGGACGAGGCGGCTGAACGCATGGCCGCCGCCCGCGGCTAGGCCGTGTCCCCCGACTCCTGCGTGAGCACTGGGAACAGAGGGCTTCGTCGAAGCTCGTAGAATCATGGCGTGGCATTCATGAGCACCCCGCACTGCTGCTTCCTCTGACCGGAGGACTTTGAGGGCGATGCCGGACGGCGTCGCCCTCCTCGATGTGCCTGTGGTGCGAAACCACGCTCCCGTCGCTGCCCGTTCCTTCCTGAGGCAGTGACGCTCTGAGCGCGCAAGCAGGCACGAACCCTTCCCTCCACCCCTTGTATTCTCGATCACGCGTCGGACACCCAGCCACGTGAAAGACCGAGGCTGGGCCCGCCACCCGGAGCCCCGTCCGGCAGCGGCGGCACCGGCAGCTCACGCGGTCTGCGTCACCACCAGGGGAAGGCCGCGCAGTTGACGGCGCGAGGTGATGCCGAGCTTTTTGAAGATATTGCGCAGATGGGTGTCGACCGTGCGTGGGCTCAGGAACAACTGGGTGGCCACCTCCTTGGAGGTAGCGCCCGTGGCGACAAGCCGCGCGATCTGGAACTCCTGCGGCGTGAGCCGGTGCTGTGCCTCAGCCCTCGGCTTCCGCACCTGCTCGCCACCGGCCGCCAGTTCACGGGCGGCGCGTGCGGCGAACGCTTCCGCTCCGATCGACGAGAGCTGCTCGTACGCGGCACGCAGTTGGGTGCGGGCCTCGGAGAGGCGTCCCTCACGCCGCAGCCACTCACCGTGCAGGAGTCGGGCGCGCGCGAGATGGACGGTGCCTTCGCTGCGACCGAGCTGAACGATCGCCTCCTGGTAGAGCTCGTCGGCCGCCGGGCCGTCCGTGAGGAGCGCCCGGGACCTCAGCTCGACCCCCGTCGCCCAGGGGGTGCGGCTGGCCCTGGCGCGTTCGGAGAGGCGCTTCATCACCGGGAGGGCGAGATCCCGCCGTCCGGCTCGCGCCGCCGCCTCCACGAATTCCACCGGGATCCAGGAGTAGAAGCCCGGTTCGTCGAGATCGCACGCGGGGCGGGCCGCCTGCAGAGCCTCCTCGTACCGGCCGAGCCCGTTGTGCAGCACGGCGCGGGCGTACTCGGTGACATTGGCGAGTCTGCCCTCTCCTCGCTCGTGGGCGGCGCGCATCGCGACATCGGCCAGTGCGGCCGTCGCGGCCTCGTCCCCCCGCCATGCGGCGAGGGAGACATCGACGTACACCACGGGCGGGGCGCCGGCGTCGACCGCGATCGAGTGGGTCTCGTCGACGAGTGCCGCCGCGTCGCCGAACTCCCCTGCGTGGATGTGAGCGAGGGCGCGGAAACTCAGGAGTACAGGAAGAGACGCCAGGGCGCCGTGCCGCCGGCACAGGGAGATCTGGCGGTCGGCCAGAGCTCTCCAGGCGGCGTCGTCCCACAGGTCCATCGCGGCGTTGCAGGCCATCCACACCTCGCCGAGGCCGTACTCGCTGCCGTCGTCGGCACGACGGTGGAGGTCGACGGCGCGGCGCAGCTGCGGGACGGCCGCGGTGTACCCCTCCCTCACCTGAGCGGCCAGCCCTTTGAGAAGTATGTCCAGCGGGCGCGGGGGGTCTTCGACGGGTGACATGGCATGTGCCGCGTCCGCCACCTCGAGCAGGCGCGGCCCCTTGGCGAATCGGCCGACGAACACGGCCGCCGCAAAGGCGTCGAGCAGCAGCTCCCGGGCACCGGCGGCATCGCAGCGCGTGGTCAGCTTCGCGGCCTGCAGGAGTCCGACCACCGCTTCGTCGTCGCGCTTCCTGTCGAAGGAGACCCGGGCGCGCAGGGCGGCCGCCTCCGCCCGTCGGGGCTCGTCGTCCGGTCCCAGGTTCGTCTCCGACATCGCCACCAGCGTCAGAGCCGCTTCCGCAGCGCCTGTGTCGCGCTTGGCCCGGGCCGCGGCCAGCGCGCGTACGGCACGGCGGCCGGGATCCGGCGTGAGGGTCGCCGCTCGTTCGAGAAAAGCGGCGGCCGCCGCGATGCCACCGCGTGCCCGTGCACGTCCGGCGGAGTGTTCGAGTGCTGCGGCGACGCCCTCGTCGGGGCCGGCGGCCGCCATGGAACGGTGCCAGGCCCTCCGGTCGGGTTGGGCGTCGGCGTCCGTCACCTCGGCGAGCGCCCGGTGCGCCGCGCGGCGGTCTTCCGGGGAGGCGGCGCGGTAGACGGCGGAACGCACCAACGGGTGCCGGAACCGGACCCAGGCGCTGACGGTCAGCAGCCCGGCGTCCTCGGCCGGTGTCACGGCCGCCGGATCGACGCCGAGAAGTTCCGCTGCCCGCCGCAGGAGTGATGGCTCCCCGATCGGCTCCGCCGCCGCCGTCAGCAGCAGGAGCCGGGTGTCCGCGGGCAGTCCTTCCCAGCGGCTGCGGAAGCTGGCCTCGACACTTCCCGGTGCGGGCACCGCCTCGGGAACGGCGAAGCCACCCGCCAGTTCGGCCGTCCGCGGCAGCTCCAGCAGGGCGAGTGGGTTGCCCCGCGCCTCGGCGATGATCCGCTCACGTACCTGACGGTCCATCGGCGCCCGGAACTGGGAGGCGAGCAGTCCGCGGGCATCGGCGTCGGCCAGACCTTCGAGGCGCAGCTCGGGAAGGTCCGTCAGTTCTGCACCGCCCGAGGGCGCCCGCACCGCGAAGACGACCGCCACCGGCTCGTCGTGAAGCCTCCGTGCGACGAAGGAGAGGGCCTGCGCCGAGGCCCGGTCGAGCCACTGGGCGTCGTCGACCAGGCAGAGCAGGGGCTGTTTGCCCGCCGCCTCCGACAAGAGGTTGAGTACTGCCAGGCCGAGGTGAAAACGGTCGGGCGTACCGCTGCTCAGCCCGAAAGCCGCCTCCAGCGCGCCGCGTTGCGGGCCCGGCAGGCGCTGCAGAACACTCAGCATCGACCCGCAGAGTTGGTGCAGCGCCGCGAACGCGAGCTCGCTTTCGAACTCGGCTCCGGACACTCTCAAGGTGCGTACCCCGGGCGCCGTCCTCATGTACTCCAGCAGGGCGGTCTTGCCGATACCCGCTTCCCCGCGGATGACGAGGGCGCCACCCCGTCCTGCCTGTGTCCGGTGGAGGAACTGATCGAGCACGTCCGACTCGTGACGGCGACCGAGGAGCACTGGACGCCGGGGAACGAAGCGGTTTGCCGGCATAGGGCCTCCGCCGCCGTGACACCTCGGTGGGCGGCACCGGGAGCGGGGGCGTCGAACCTGCCCGGGACGACCGTCGAAGCCACGCGGCACAGTCTCTGAGCAGCGGTTGTACCCCCCTGACCGGGAGCGTATGGCATGGCTGTTCGGCGCGTCAACGAAACGCTGGACGGAGATCCGGTTACGAGCGGCACGCCGGTGACGGTCGCTGTTCCGGGGCAGACCGGACGCCGCCGGGCACAGCTTGCTCGCGGCGTGCCGGCTCAGAACGTGATGGTCACCTTTCCGCGGATGTGCTGGTGGGCGAAGTCGACGAGCGCGCGCCGCGCTTCGGCGAACGCGTACTCGGCTCCGATCGCAATGCGCAGTTCGCCCGTGGCCGCCTGCGCGGCAAGGGCCGCAAGCCGCCCGTCCGGGGTGGTGGTTCCTCCGTACACGGCGGTGACGCCGCGCTCGAAGGACGCCGGTCCGCCCAGGGGCGAGACGAGGCGGGCGCCGCCGCGGGGCGCGCCGCGGGCCCCGGGGGGGAGGGGGGGCGCCCCCCGCCGCGGGCCGCGCCGGCGGTCAGCGCCAGGGCGGGGCCGGTGTTCGCGAGGTCGAACACGACGTCGACTCCGCCCGGTACGAGTCGGAGAGCCTCCTCGGTGATGTCCACGTGCTGGTAGTCGATGGTGTGCAGCGCTCCCAGACCGTCCAGGAACTCCTGGTCGCCGGTGCGGCCGGTCGCGAGCACGACGAGGCCCGCCTGGCCGGCGAGCTGCACGAGGTAGGAGCCCACGCCACCACCTGCGCCCACCACGAGCACGGTGTCGCCCGGGCTCGTTCCCGAGATGTCGAGCAGCGCCGCTGCGGTCAGTGCAGCGGTCGGGAGCGCGGCTCCCTGCGCCGCGGTCAGTCCGGCGGGCCGTACGGCGGCCGCGGCGCTGGCCTTCACCAGGACGTACTCGGCCAGTGCTCCCGAGGGGACGCCGTTCCAGGCCACGATCGCCTCGCCGACGGTGAAGCGGGTGACGTCGGCGCCGACGGCCTCGATCACCCCGCTGACGTCGACACCGGGCACGAACGGGTGCCGCACCGGCAGCACGTGCCGCATCGTTCCGGTGATCAGGGCCTTGTCGATGGCGTTGAGGGCGGTCGCCTCCGTCCGGACGAGCACATGGTCCGGCCCGGGTACGGGTCTGGGCAGGTCGATGAACTCCAGGTCCTCCAGCGGTCCGTAGGCGGTGGCGGCAAGGGCTCGCATGATGAGTCTCCTCCGTGGTGCGGGTTCAGCGGACGAGGTGGCCGTGCGGGGGCCGGCGGCGTGGGACGACAGCGGGCGTGGAGGCCTGGCCGGCCGTTACAGGTGCAGAGTCCGGCGAAGCCAGCGCACCCGCGCCGCCCTCGCGTCCCTGGACAGGGTCGCGTCGGGCACGAAGGCGTCGAATCCGTGGAAACCACCGGGCCAGACGTGCATCTCGGCCTCTCCACCGGCCTGCCAGACGCGCGTCGCATAGGTGACGACCTCGTCCCGGAACGTTTCGGCGGATCCCACGTCGACAAGGAGCGGAGGCAGTCCGGACAGATCCGCCGCACGCGCCGGTGCGGCATAGGGGGAGACGTCGGGCCCGCCTCGCAGGTCTCCCAGCAGCGCGCTCCAACCGGTGTTGTTCGACGTCCGGTCCCACACTCCGAGCCCGGCCATCTGATGGCCGGAGACCGTGGTGTCGCGGTCGTCCAGCATGGGGCAGACGAGTATCTGCCCCGCCGGCGCCGGTTCGCCCCGGTCCCGCATGAGCAGCGTGAGCGCGGCGGTGAGGCCGCCACCCGCACTGGCCCCCGCGACGACGATGCGGCCGGGGTCGATGCCGAGTTCGCCGGTGTGGGCCGCGGTCCACCGCAGGCCCGCGTGGATGTCCTCCAGGGCGGCGGGGTACGGATGCTCGGGGGCCAGCCGGTACCCGACCGAGACGAGTACGAGGTGCAGTTCCTGCACCCAGTCCAGCATCTCCGCGAGGAGACTTCGGTTGTCTCCGAAGACCATCCCGCCGCCGTGGGTGAAATAGACCGCGGGCAGGGGTCCCGAGACTTCGGCCGGGCGGCAGACCAACAGAGGGACCGCTGGCGCGCCGGCCGGGCCCGGTACCCGGAACTCCTCGACCACGAGGGACCCGCCCCGGCGCAGTTCCTCGTCGGAGGGGCGCGTGGCGCGCATGGTCCGGCGTATGCCCGGGATCATGCCGGGCAGGACGGTCGTCGGGATGAGTTCGGACAACATGCCGAGCACATCGGCTAGTTCGGGATCGAAGGGGGGCGGTGGTCCGATGCGGCCGGTGGTGGTAATGGTCACTCCTGTTGTACGGGGTGGACGTTGGGAACAGGACCCGGCTTCCCGGCGGGGCCGGATCGGGGCGGGAAAGGACGCGCGGACCGCGGTGGCCGCGCCGTTCCGCCCGGTGCAGTACGCAAGGCGTTGTGGCAACGGCGACCGCCGGGCGGAACGGACCGTCCGCCCATGCGGACGGGCCGGTCCTGCCCTCCGGCCCGTTCCGATCAGCCGCGGGGCGAGGACCGGAACCCGGGCCTTCGGGCCCCGGCCGGGCTGCGGAGTGCCGGGGTCCGGCCGGGGCCCGAAGACACGAGGGACGTCATCCCTTGTCGAGCCCGAGAAGCTGCAGTTCCCAGGCGAGGCTCGTACCGAAGCTGCCGCCGTGCTGCAGCATGATGTCGGTGATGCCGGGAACCGTCTCCTCCCGGGCCCAGTCCCGCTGCCACTCCGAAATGACGGTGCCGGCGCAGGTGGGGATGACACCGGCCTGGATCATGCGCTGGACGCCGCGCTCGTGGGCCTCGGTGGTGGTGGCGCCCGAGGCGTCCGTCACCGCGAAGACCCGGTAGCCGTCGGCGAGGGCGTGAACGGCAGGCCAGGCCAGGCAGATGTCCGTCCACAGGCCCGCTATGACGAGGTCCCTGCGCCCGGTCGCGGCCACGGCGTCCACGACGCGCTGGTCCTCCCAAGTGTTGATCGCGGTGCGGTCGATCGGGGTCTGCTCGGGGAAGACTTCCTGCAGCTGGCGGATGATCCGACCGCCTCGGTCCTCCACCACGGTGGTCAGGACGGTCGGGACGTCGAACAGCTTGGCGCCCTTCGCCAGGGCCGTCACGTTGTTGACCACCAGGTTGGTGTCCGTGCTGCCCATTCCCGCGAACTGGGCACCCTGGTGGTCGATCAGCAGCAGAACCGAGTTCTCGGGGGTGAGCAGAGCGTCGAGGCCGGTGTAGGTGATGCCGTGGTCCGTCATGGGAAACTCCGGTGTCCGTGTCGGTCGCGGCGCCCACTGGCCGCCGTCGACTCGAAGTTCCCACGTGGCCACAGGCCCGCGCATCGGCGATCCCTACGTAAGCCGGGTACCTACTGAGGACTTCGGGTTGCCCGGTCGGTCTCGTTCGGCGGCGTCCGGCGGTGAGCCGGCCGTCGAAGGTGCTGCCGAAGGCTTGGAGTGCAGCCTTCCGGCGCATGGTCCGGCGTTTGCGTCCGGTGCCGGTCGGGCCCGGGCCGTGATCCTGGCGACGGTGCAGGCGGACTGCGTCGGGCGTAGGCCTTGTGCCGGTGAGACAGCTCGCTCCGCCGAGCTGCGGTCCACGAGCGGAAGGGGGCCGGAAAACACGATGGCGCGCGATCGTCGGCGGCTCTAGGCTGTGCCGTGTTGGCGAAGCGCTCCGTGAGTGCTGTTCGTTCGAGTCGGGATTTCCGGGAGGTGTGACCGATGGCTGTCTCTGTGGTGGGCCCTGCCCGCATCCAGTCGCTCGTTCCGTTCACCTCCGTGGCCTCCGGCTGACGCCTCTCTCCTTCCGCGCCTGCGATGCGTGGCGCCGGGGGCTGCCCTTCGAAGGGTTTCCCTTGAATCTCTCTTCTCCTTCGGCTTCGTCGCACCCGCTTGCCCGCTTCGGCTGGGACGAGGGGTGGGAGGCCGAGTTCTCTCCGTACGCCGCGCAGGGTCTGGTGCCGGGCCGGGTGGTCCGGGTCGACCGCGGGCAGTGCGACGTGGTCACCGCCGGCGGGACCGTGCGCGCCGACACCGCGTTCGTCACCCCGCACGACCCCGTGCGGGTCGTGTGCACCGGCGACTGGGTCGCCGTCGAACCGGACGGGAACCCGCGCTACGTCCGCGCGTATCTGCCGCGCCGCACCGCCTTCGTGCGCTCCACCTCCTCCAAGCGGTCCGAGGGGCAGATCCTCGCCGCCAACGTCGACCACGCGATCATCGCCGTGTCCCTGGCCGTCGAACTCGACCTCGCCCGCGTCGAACGGTTCCTCGCCCTCGCCTGGGAGTCCGGGGCGCAGCCGGCGGTGGTGCTCACCAAGGCCGACCTCGTGCCGGACGCGGCCACGCTGGCGTACCTCGTGCAGGACGTGGAGACGGCCGCGCCGGGCGTGCCGGTGCTCGCCGTCAGCGCCGTGGACGGCGAGGGGCTCGACGTCCTCGCCGCCGTCGTCGCCGGCGGCACGGCGGTGCTGCTCGGGCAGTCCGGCGCGGGCAAGTCCACCCTCGCCAACGCGCTGCTCGGCGAGGACGTGATGGACGTCCGGGCCACCCGGGACGCCGACGGCAAGGGCCGTCACACCACGACCACCCGCAACCTGCTCCCGCTGCCCGGCGGGGGAGTCCTCATCGACACCCCCGGACTGCGGGGCGTCGGACTGTGGGACGCCGGCAGCGGGGTCGGACAGGTGTTCTCCGAGATCGAGGAACTGGCCGAGCGGTGCCGCTTCCACGACTGCGCGCACGAGAGCGAGCCGGGGTGCGCGGTGCGGGCCGCCATCGACGCCGGCGAACTGCCGGAACGCCGGCTGGACAGCTACCGCAAGCTGATGCGGGAGAACCAGCGGATCGTCGCCAAGACCGACGCCAGGCTCCGGGCCGAGATCCGCAAGGAGTGGAAGCGGCGCGGCGCCGAGGGCAGGGCGGCGATGGAGGCCAAGCGGGGCCGCCGGCGGTAGGGGCACCGTCATGTCCGGTTTCCGCCGGACCGGGCCGCGGGTCCGGCGGAGACTGGAGGCGTGATGGACGAGGACACCAGGTACGAGGCCGTGCGCAGCCGGGACGCCCGGTTCGACGGCGTGTTCTTCTTCGGCGTCGAGACGACCGGCATCTACTGCCGGCCCAGCTGCCCGGCGGTCACGCCGAAGCGGCGCAACGTGCGGTTCTTCGCGACGGCCGCCGCCGCGCAGAGCTCGGGGTTCCGGGCCTGCCGGCGGTGCCGTCCGGACGCCGTGCCGGGGTCCGCGGAGTGGAACGCCCGCGCCGACGTCGTGGGCCGGGCCGTGCGGCTGATCGGCGACGGCGTCGTCGACCGGGAAGGCGTCCCGGGACTCGCCGCGCGGCTCGGCTACAGCGCCCGGCAGGTGCAGCGGCTGCTCACCGCCGAACTCGGCGCCGGCCCGGTGGCCCTCGCCCGCGCCCAGCGCGCCCACACCGCGCGCGTGCTGCTGCAGACCACCGGCCTGCCGGTCACCGAGATCGCCTTCGCCTCCGGGTTCGCCAGCGTGCGGCAGTTCAACGACACCGTCCGCGCCGTGTACGCGACGACCCCGAGCGGGCTGCGCGCCGCCGCCCCGGGAAGCCGCCGTACGACGGACCCCGCCACCGCCGGCCTTCCACTGCGGCTCGCCCACCGCGGCCCCTACCAGGCCGGACCCGTCTTCGACCTGCTGCAACGGGAGGCCGTCGCGGGCATCGAGGAGGTCCTCGGCGTGCCGGGCCGGCGCACCTACCGGCGCACCCTGCGCCTGCCGTACGGCACCGGCATCGCCGCCGTCGACGAGCGGCCGGGCCGGGCGCGGCCGGGCGCGGGCGGCTGGCTGGAGGCCCGGCTGCACCTCACCGACCTGCGCGACCTGACCACCGCGGTCCAGCGGCTGCGCCGCCTGTTCGACCTCGACGCCGACCCGTACGCCGTCGACGAGCGGCTCGGCGCCGACCCGCGGCTCGCCCCGCTGGTCGCCGCCCGGCCCGGCCTGCGCTCCCCGGGCGCCGCCGACCCGGAGGAACTGGCCGTGCGGGCCCTGGTGGGGCCCGCGGAGGCCGGGCGGCTGGTCCGGCGCTACGGCAAGGCGCTGGACGCGCCCTGCGGCGGCCTCACCCACGTCTTCCCCGAACCGGCCGTCCTCGCCGAGGCCGAACCCGGCGGCACCCTGGGCGCGCTCACCGCCGCCCTCGCCGACGGAGCCGTACGCCTGGACGCGGGCGCCGACCGGGACGACGCGCAGCGGGCGCTGCTCGCCCTGCCCGGGCTGCGCCCCCGCACGGCCGCCGTCATCCGCACCCGCGCGCTCGGCGACCCCGACGTGGCGCCGCCCGGCACCGACGTCCCCGACACCTGGCGCCCCTGGCGCTCGTACGCCCTGCGGCACCTGTGCGCCGCGGGGCGGCCGGAGCCGTGACGGCCGGGCCGCCCGCCGGACCACCGTCGCCACCCGCCGGCGCCGGGCCGCCCGGCAGCGGTGCCGGGCAGCCCGTCCGCCCCGCCCGCGGTCGGGGCGACGCACACAAACGGAAGATTCCCTACGGGTAGTGCGGATGATCTTCCGCTGGATAGAGTGAGCCGCCGGACCGCACCACCGCACGCATGCCGCCCCCGGGCTCCGCGCTCGACCGCGCGGCGCCCACCACGTACGAGGACGTCCCCGTGGCGGGGCGGCGCGCCGCAGGACGAAGGCCCGGCTCCCGGCCGCGGGGCGACTCGTGACGAGGGGACGGGCGACGCACGGGCCGCCGACGCCGCGGGGGCCGGAAAGCGAGAAGACAGATGCAACCGACGTTCGTCCTGGTGCACGGAGCCTTCGCGAACTCCTTCTCCCTGGCGCCGCTCCAGGCGGAGCTCGGCCTCCTCGGTCACCGCTCGGTCGCCGTCGACCTGCCCGGCCACGGATTCGGGGCGACCTACACCCGCGCCTACCAGGCGCCGCAGGACCTCGAACGGCTCGCCGCCGCACCCGGCTCGCTCAAGGGCGTCACGCTCGCCGACAACGCCGCACACCTGATCGGGATCCTGGAACGGGCCAAGCGCAACGGCCCCGTGATCCTCGTCGCCCACAGCCGCGGCGGCGTCACGGTCACGGCCGCGGCCAACGCGCGGCCGGACCTGATCGACCGCCTCGTCTACGTCGCGGCCTGGTGCCCGGTCGAGCTCGACGTCAACGACTACTACGCCGAGCCGGAGATGGCCACGGTCGACGCCGCCTCCCTGGCCCTGGCGGCGGCCGGCGACCCCGCCGAACTCGGCCTGCTCCGCGTCAACTTCC
Organism: Streptomyces glaucus; assembly: GCF_039533365.1. Taxonomy (NCBI): domain Bacteria; kingdom Bacillati; phylum Actinomycetota; class Actinomycetes; order Kitasatosporales; family Streptomycetaceae; genus Streptomyces; species Streptomyces glaucus. The sequence continues at coordinate 17,167 of NZ_BAAATK010000005.1, read as the reverse complement.
GCACCGCGGACCCGGACGCCCTCGCGGCGTTCAAGGCGGCCTTCCTCGCCGACGGCACCGACGAGGAGTTCCTGGTCTTCCTGAACACCTTCCAGCCCGACGAGAACCTGGACGTCGGCACCTCCGCGGACCGGGCGCAGGCCGCGACCTGGGGCCGCGTCCCGAGGACCTTCGTCCGCCTGGCCGACGACGCGAGCATGCCGCTCGCCCTGCAGGACCGGCTGATCCGCGAGGGCGACGAGCTGACGCCGGACAACCCGTACGACGTCCGCACCCTCGCGGGCAGTCACCTGAAGTGGCTGGTCGACCCGGCGCCGGCGGCCCGGGTCCTGGCCGAACTCGCCGAGCTCCCGGCCCCGTCCGCCCGGCCCTGACCGGAACCGGCCGAGGAGGGCGGCGGCGGGAACGCGCGGCGCACCCGGTCCGGGAGGCCCGGACGTCGCCGGACGGTTCTCCCGCGGGGGCGGGACCGTCCGGCGGCCCCCGCCGCGCGGCTGCCCGGCGCGGCCCGGCCGATTTTCCCGACGCCCCGTTCCCAGGCGGCCCGTGCGGTGGACAATCAGGGGCATGAGCCAGCAGGGGGGAAGGCCCACCGGTCACGAGGACGACTGGTGGGGGCAGTTGTACGACGACTCCACCGGGGACACGGGCCCCACGGCCACGGCCGATTCCCTGGACGACCGGTACGCCTCGGCGGCCGGGACGGTCGGCCCGGGGGAGCCACGGGAGGGTCCGGAGGCGGGGCCGGGGGCGCGGGAACCCCGGCCCGGCCCGCCCCCGGGAGCCGCCGGCCGGTGGGAGCGCCCGGCGGGCGGCGGTGTTCCCGCGCCGCGCACCGGATCCGCCCCTCCCCCCGGCGCTCCCTGGACCGCATCCGCCCCGGCCGGACGCGCCGGCCCCCCGCCCGCTCCCCGGGCCTCCCGCCCCCTCACCTTCCCCCCGCCCCGCGACCACGCCGGGTCCGGGCCGCCCGCCCACGACGCCGAGCCCACCGCGCTGCCGGCCGCCGATCCCGACGCCCTGGACGGCCTCGTGGCGGACACCGTGCTGGACGGGGCCCGGTACGGCAGCTGCACGCTGCGGGCCGTGTCCGTGCGGGGAGAGCTCGCGCGGCACCGGGGCGAACCGCGCCGCGACGCGCTGCTCACCGCCCGCTTCGGCGCGGGGGACCGGGCGCTGGTCCTGGTGGCGATGGCGACCGGCGCCCGTGCCGCGCCGCAGGCGCACCGGGCCGCCGCCGAGGCCTGCCGCTGGATCGGCCGGGCCGTGGGCCGCAGTCACGCCCGGCTCGTCGAGGACATCCGCGCCGCCCGGCGCGGCGACCTGAAGTCCGGCCTGCACCGCCTCACCGACCGCAGCCTCGGCAGGCTCCGCGCCGACGCCGCCGAACGGGGCCTGTCCCCGGACGCGTACCCGGCCGCCCTGCGCTGCCTGCTGCTGCCCGCCGACCCCGCGTGCCGGACCCGCGTGTTCTTCGGCGTCGGCGGGGGCGGGCTGTTCCGGCTCAGGGACGAGCGGTGGCAGGACATCGAGCCCCGGATCGCCGCCACCGGCGAGCCCGCCGCCGGATCCGGCCCGGCCCCCGCCGAGACGCCCGAGGGCGACCGGCGCACCCTGGACCTGGGCATCACCACACCGCCGAGCCCCTACGGCGAGCCGGAACCGCCCCGCGAACCCTTCCGTTTCCGCGCCTCCGTCGCCCGCCCCGGGGACGTCCTGCTGATGTGCACCGCGGGCCTCGCCGACCCGCTGCGCGGCGGACCGGAGCTGGGCGGGCACCTCGCGGGACGCTGGGCCGGCCGCACCCCGCCCGGCCTCGCGGCGTTCCTCGCCGACAGCCAGATCAGGGTCGAGGGGTACGCGGACGACCGTACGGCCGCCGCGGTCTGGGAGGCGTGACGCCCGCCGGCCGTCCCCGCACGCCCGTCGGCCGGCCGTCCCCGCTGCGCGCCGGTGGGGGGACCGACGGATTCCGGCCAGTTTCCCCGGTCGTGGGGAGACCCGGCGGCGCGGGCCGCGGCGGCCGTCCACCGGGTCCCCCGCGCCCCGCCGATCGGTTTTTGCCCCGCGCGGCCTGCGCGATACGGCCCGGATATGCGAATGCCGCGGACCGGACCGCCCCCGGCGCCGTACCGTGTCCCTCCCGCCCGACGACCGGGTCCTGCGCCCGGAAACCCCGTGGCCGAACACCCGGTCGTCGACGACACGGCATGACTGCCTCGTGCCCGAACGGGCAAGCATCCCCGTGAACGTGTTCGAGCACGGAGGGGAACCGACATCGGCACGCGGGCGGGGGACATGAAGAGGCAGGCACGAGGAGGCGGTCCCACGGCGGTCGGGGCCTCCTCGGCGAACGACACGGTGGAGGAGAAGGCCGACGGCGTCATGACACAGGCGCCCCAGCTGCGGTGCAGACTCGGGCGGGCCGACCTCGGAGCGGTGCCCGAGGCCCGCCGCGCACTGCGCGAACTGCTCAGACACTGGGGGAGACCCGAACGCTCGCAGGTGGCGGAACTGCTCACCAGCGAACTCGTCACCAACGCGCTCGTCCACACCGACGACGACGCCGTTCTCACGGCCACCGTCGGACCCCGCGCACTGCGGGTGGAGGTACGGGACTTCGTGGCCCGCCGCCCCCGGCCGTGCGTACCGGACGCCGGCGACAGCACGCACGGCCGGGGCCTGCTGCTGGTGGAGTCGCTCGCGGACGCGTGGGGAGTGCGGGCGCACGGGGTGGGCAAGGCGGTGTGGTTCGAACTCGACGCGGAAGCCGCCTGAACCGGCCGCACGGGAACACGCGGCGCGACGACGGCGACGGCGAGGGGGCGCGACCCGCACGGGTCACGCCCCCTCGCCGAGAGAACCGGTGGAGCCGCCGGCGTCAGCCGAACTGCTGCTCCAGGTCCTTGAGCTTACGCTCCAGGGAGTCCAGGCGCGGCAGGGCCTGTGTGTCGTCCTCCGCGGTGAGGTCGACGGTGACCGGGTCGGAGCCATTGCGCACGGGCTGCAAAGAGGCCCGCGGCGCGCGGGCGGGAAGCTGCTCCGGCGCGGATATGGCAGGCTCCGCGGGCGCCGGGGCGGAGCCCCGCTCGACGGCCTGGACCTCCACCTGCCGCGCGCCGTTGCGCCCGACGATCCGGTGCCCCCGGCTGATCGCCTTCAGCTGGGCCCGCTCCACGCGCTCCTGCTCGCGGCGGCGGCGGCGCGCCTCCTCCTTCTGGCGCTTGTCCTCGCGCACCTCCTCGACGGCCTCGTCGAGGCTGCGCACGCCCTCCAGGAGCATCAGCGACCAGGCCCGGTAGGTCTCCCGGGGCGCCCGCAGCCAGCGGACGACCCGGATCTGCGGCAGCGGCCTGGGCACCAGGCCCTGCTCCCGCAGGGCGGCCCGGCGGGTCTGCTTCAGCGCGCGGTCGAACAGCACCGCCGCGGACAGGGACATGCCGGCGAAGAAGTGCGGGGCTCCCGCGTGGCCCGCGCCCCTGGGCGCGTGCACCCAGTTGAACCAGGCCGCGGCGAACGCGAAGGTCCACACGAGTATCCGGGAGCCGAGCGCCGCGTCACCGTGGCTCGCCTCGCGCACCGCCAGCACGGAGCAGAACATCGCGGCGCCGTCCAGTCCGAACGGCACCAGGTACTGCCAGCCGCCGGAGAGGCCGAGGTTCTGCTCGCCGAAGCCGACCAGGCCGTGGAAGGAGAGCGCGGCGGCCACCGCGGCACAGCAGAACAACAGGCCGTAGGAGACGGCGCCGTAGATGGCCTCCTTGCGCCTGCGGCGCTCCTCGCTGCGCTCCCACGAGTCGTCGGCGCTCGTGTCCTTCCCCGCGGAGCGCTTGCCGCGCGCGAGCACCGCCACCGCCACCAGCATGCCCAGGAGCAGTACGGCGCCCGGAAGCAGCCAGTTCAGCGATATGTCGGTCAGTCTCATCTGGGGTCCCTTGCATTGGGATAGGGCGTAACGCCCGCCATAGTGGCCCAAACCCGCTGGTCCTCAGGGGGTTTCGGGGCAAGAGGCCGCCGAGGAGGTGCAAGGGGATGCCCAAGGCGGCTTTCTGCTCGAACTGCCGCGTGAGGAGCGGGAGTTGAGTTCGAATAAGACTACCCGTACGGGCGGTTCCACGGAAACTTCCTGCGACGGGTGAGGAAGTTGTGAATCACCTGTGACCGTGTGGGTGCCGTATTCGCGGGTGATCTTACGGGACGGCGGGGGCGTCGGGCACGGCGGGGCGCCGAAAGGGCGGGAGAACGCGCCGCGGTGCGGGCCGGGGGCGGCTCAACCCGTGGTGGCGAGCAGCTTGGTGACGCGGTCCGCGTCGCAGGTGCGCGGGCAGGTGGCGCAGGTGTCCTCGGGGCGCAGGGTGTAGAACATGCAGCAGCTCGCCCGGTCCCGGGTGCGCAGCGGTTCGCCGTCGGGCCCGGTCAGCTCCCGGAACGCCGCCGCGCCGACGTACGGCCGGGTCGCCCCCGGCAGCAGCAGCTCCAGCTCGCGCCGCGCCCGCTCCTCCTCGCCGAGCAGGTGGGCGACGTACCAGAGGCCCTCCACGACCTCGTCGGTCGCCATGCCCCACAGCGCGCGCCCGCGGCGCCGCATGCGCGGGCCGAAGCCGGCGAGGACGGGTTCCAGGTGCTCGGCGACGGCGGCCCGCACCTGCGCGCGCAGGGCCTCCTCGTCGGCGACCACCCGGGCGCCGGGCAGGGCGGCGGCCGGGTCGCCGGGCAGGCAGGCGAAGCCGTCCGGGCGGACGGCGAGGCGGCCCATGGACAGGCCGGGGGCCGTGCGGTCGTACGAGACGTGCGTCACGGGATAGCGGGGCACGCGGCGGTGCAGGAACCACGGGACGGTGATCAGCAGGCAGGCCGGCCAGGCGTACCGGTGCAGGCCGAAGCTCGCGACCACGTCCGGGCGGGCCTTCTGCCCGTAGTCCCGCAGCACCTGGGCCTCGTCCCAGGCCAGGAAGGAGTCGAGGGCGGGACCGCCGGCCGCCAGGGCGGCGGCGGTGACCCAGCCGCCGCCCCGCGGCAGCTCCTCGCCGGCGGCCGCCTCCGTGACGGCCAGACCGGGGAAGACGCCGGTCAGGCGCGCGTAGGCCTCCGCGACGGCCGAACGAGGGGCGGGCGGGACGGGCATACCGGGACCACCGATCCAGGGCTGGTGTGCGGGTCAACTAAAGGTAAGCCTTACCTTACCCAAGATTGCCGGTGTTTGAACCGGCGGCTTGTGCGCTTATGGTGCTCGACGGGTGAGCAGCCGCTCGCCGTGACGACCGCGAACGCCGACACGTCTGGGACACGTCCGGAGGAGGACCCCGTGGAGCAGGGCGCACCGGGCTTTGCCGGGGCCGGCGGACGGCCGGACGCGCGGACGGACCCCGGGGCCGTGCGGGTGCCGGCGCAGCCGGGGGCCGCGGACGCGGACCGGGCCGGGGGCGGCGCGGCCGAAGCGGCGCCCGGGGAGCACCCGCACGACGGGCGGGGCGTTCCGCGGGACCGGCCGGCCGTCCGGCGGTCCTCCGTGCGGGGGCAGGTCCTGGACGCCCTGCGGGCCGCGCTGGTGACCGGGGAACTGCGGCCCGGCGAGGTGTACTCGGCGCCGGTGCTCGCGGAGCGGTTCGGGGTGTCGGCCACGCCGGTGCGGGAGGCGATGCAGCAACTGGCGCTGGAGGGCGCCGTCGAGGTCGTGCCGAACCGCGGGTTCCGGGTGGTCGAGCGGGGCGCGCGGGAGCTGGCGGAGCTGGCCGAGGTGCGGGCGCTGATCGAGGTGCCGGTGATGCTGCGGCTGGCGCGCACGGTGCCCGCCGAGCGGTGGGCCGAGCTGCGCCCGCTGGCCGAGGCGACGGTGCGGGCCGCGTCGTCCGGGTGCCGGGCCTCCTACGCCGAGGCCGACCGCGCCTTCCACCGGGCGGTGCTGTCGCTCGCGGGCAACGGGCAGCTGGTGCAGATCGCCGAGGACCTGCACCGGCGCGCGCAGTGGCCGCCGGCGGGGGCGGCGGGGTCCGTGACGCGGGGACGGGCCGAACTGGTGGCGGACGCGGCGGAACACGGGGCGCTGCTGGACGCGCTGATCGCGCGGGATCTGGACGTGGTGCGGGTACTGGTGCGGGAGCACTTCGCGGGAGCGGGATGAGCCGGGGGCGGGGGGCGGCCCGCCGGCCGGGTCAGGCCGTCGCCGCGTCCGACGCCGGCGGTGTCAGGTGGCGGGCCAGCCAGGTGGGGACGCCGCCCAGGAGCCGGTACAGGCGGTGGGCCTCCGCGCGCAGGCGGGAGGCCTCCGGTTCGGATTCGGTGTCGGCCAGGGACGCCAGGGCCGGAGCCGTGCCGACCAGATAGCCCAGTTCCTCGCGGATCCGCAGGGATTCGGCGAAGCCGTGCCGGGCCTCCGCCAGCTCGCCGTCCCGCAGGGCGAGTCCGGCCAGGTGGCGCCAGGTGAAGGAGAGGAGCAGGGGGTCGGGGTGGGCGGTGGCGGCCGCATGGGCGCGGCGGTAGGCGGCGCGGGCGGCCTGGGGGGAGCGGGCGAGGTTCTCGGCGAGTAAACCGCGGCGGAAGTCCAGGAGGGCCCGGGCCGGCCTCCCCGGCGGGATGAGCGCCGCCGCCCTGCCGAGGGCGGCGCGGGCCTCGTCGGCCCGGTCGCGTACGCCGTGCAGCGTGGCCGCGTAGGCGAGCTGGCCGCGTTCGCAGGCGGCGGCCCCGCGCTCGTCGTCGCTGTGGGCCAGCGCCTCCGCGGTGCGCAGCGCGTCCTCGGCCTCCTCCCAGCCCTGCTCGGTGTACAGGCACCGCTCCACGAGCAGCGTGGCCCGTTGCAGGGCCGCGGCGGCGGTGACCGGCTGCAGCAGGGCTGCCGCGTCGGCCCAGCAGGCGCGTGAGCGCAACCGCCATACCGCGGTCTGGAGCGGATCGTCACCTGCGGTCGTTCCCGTACCAGACATGGCGGTATGCGCCACGTTGCCCTCCCCTAGCACGCCATCGAGCTGTTGAGTGGTGGCCGCATCTCAGCACGAATCGCCCGGCCCGGCCAAGAGGGTGGGTGAAGGATTTCACAAAGTCGGAGGACCGGGCCCCTCAGCTCATCCGCAGCGCCAGGAAGAAATCCAGCTTGTCCTCCAGCCGCGACAGGTCACGGCCCGTCAGCTGCTCGATCCGCCCGACGCGGTACCGCAGTGTGTTGACGTGCAGGTGGAGGCGGGTCGCGCAGCGGGTCCAGGAGCCGTCGCAGTCCAGGAAGGCCTCCAGGGTCGGGATCAGCTCGGCGCGGTGGCGGCGGTCGTAGTCCCGGAGGGGGTCCAGGAGGCGGGCGGTGAAGGCGCGGCGCACGTCGTCCGGGACGAAGGGCAGGAGCAGGACGTGGGAGGCCAGTTCCTGGTGGCCGGCCGCGCAGACCCGGCCGGGGCGGGCCGCCGCCACGCGGCGGGCGTGCCGGGCCTCCTCCAGGGCGCCGCGCAGGCCCTCCGCCGAGTGCACGGCCGCGCTGACGCCGAGGGTGATCCGGCCGTCGTCGCCCAGGCCGGCCGTGAGCGGGCCCCGTATGGACTCCAGGAGGGCGTCGGCGAGGACGCCGGACTCCGAGCCGTCGTGCTCCGCCGCGACCGCGGGGAGGGGGACCAGCGCGACGGCCTCGCCGCCGGTGTACGCCACGGCGATGCGGTCGGCGGGCTCCGGGCCGGCCAGGTCGTGCCCCCCGCTCGCGGAGCCCGGCAGCGGGGCGGCCAGGACCTCCTCCAGGAGGGCCTGGGCGGCCGGGCCCTCCTCGACGTCGCCGCCGTCCCATTCGACGCGGGCCACGACCACCTGCCAGTGCGGCGCCGCCCCGAGGCCGGGGAGCAGGACCGGGGCCGCCACGCGCAGGCGGGCGGCGATCTCGGCGGGCGCCGCGCCCGTCTGCGCCAGCTCCAGGACCTCCTGGGCCAGGCGGCGGCGGACCGTGCGCGCCGCCTCCCGGCGGTCCCGCTCGACCGCGATCAGCTGGGTGACGCCGTGCAGCAGGTCGAGCCGCTCCTCCGGCCAGTCCCCGGCGTCCGCCTCCACGGCCAGCAGCCAGTCGGACAGCACCGTCTCGCGCACGTCCCGGGCGGCCTGCGGGGAGTGGCCGCTGGAGCGGACCGGGAAGAGCGAGTAGGCCGTGGCGCCGAGGGTCACGCGGTGGGGGCCGTGCCGGCCCGTGCGGGTGGCCGCCAGGTGTTCGGCCGCGAGCCGCGCGCACACGTCGGCGGCGAGGGCGGGGCCCGCGGCCTTCGGACCCGCGACCAGCCGGCCGGTGGGGGACAGGACCCAGGCGCGCAGGTCCAGGTCCGAGCCGAGCAGGTCCAGGACCACGTCCGGGCCGCCGCCCGCCGGGCCCGACGTCATCATCCGGCGGTGCCGGTCGACCACGGCCGCGAGGTCTCCGGCGCGCTCGCCGGAGACCTGCCGCACGACGTGCTCGGTGATCGTCGCGAAGGCCACCGACTCGTGCACGGCGAACAGGGGGAGGCGGTGACGGGCGCAGGCGACGATCAGATCCTCCGGGACGTCGCCGAGTTCCGCCTCGCCGGCGGCCAGGGCGGCCACACCGGCCTGGACCAGGATCCGCACGAACGGTTCGGAGTCGGCGGCGTCCCGGCGCCAGGCCAGGCCCGTCAGCACCAGCTCACCGCCCGAGAGGTAGCGGCTGGGGTCCCGCAGGTCGGTGGTCATCACACCCCGGACGGTGCGGTCCAGCTCGTCCTCACCGCCGAGGAGCCTGAGGCCCAGCGCGTCGGTGGCCAGCAGTGCGCGCAGCCGCATTCTCGTCGCCGCCGTTCTCTGTCTCGAAATCTTCGCCGAATGGTGCAGGGCGGGGGTCCGTCCGGCGGGGCGCTGAGCGGCGCCCGCCGTCTCCCGAGCCGTGTCCCGGCCGTGTTTCCGGTCACGCGGACGTGTCGCGCGTTTCCACAGGAAAACACGGAGGTTACCGTTGCCCTCCGTTCATACGAATCTACAAGATACCTGCCCTGGCCAGCCAACTCCTTCATGGTTTCCGTGACTGACCCGCCCGGGTGCAGCGCTGTGTACTGAGGCCACCGCACGGTGACAACACCTGCACGAGCCGGACCGGCCGCACACGGATTGGCTCGATCTGTACGCCCCACGAGACGAAGAAGAGAGCCGGTCATGGACTTCCTTCGCCCCGCCAGCTGGGAGGAGGCGCTCGCCGCGAAGGCGGAGCACCCCACCGCTGTGCCGATCGCGGGCGGCACCGACGTGATGGTCGAGATCAACTTCGATCACCGCCGGCCCGACTACCTCATGGACCTGAACCGCGTCGGTGACCTGTACGAGTGGGAGGTCGGCGAGGAGAGCGTACGGCTCGGGGCCTCCGTCCCGTACACGAGGATCATGGAGAACCTGCGCGCCGAACTGCCGGGGCTCGCCCTCGCCGCGCACACGGTCGCCTCCCCGCAGATCCGCAACCGCGGCGGCGTCGGCGGCAACCTCGGCACCGCCTCCCCGGCCGGCGACGCCCACCCGGCGCTGCTCGCCGCGGGCGCCGAGGTGGAGGCCGCGTCGGTGCGCGGGACGCGCCGCATCCCGATCGACGAGTTCTACCGGGGGGTGAAGCGCAACGCCCTCGCGCCCGACGAGCTGATCCGGGCCGTGCACGTGAAGAGGGCCGACGGGCCGCAGCAGTTCTCCAAGGTGGGCACCAGGAACGCGATGGTCATCGCCGTGTGCGCGTTCGGGCTCGCGCTGCACCCCACGACGCGGACCGTGCGCACCGGCATCGGCTCGGCGGCCCCCACGCCGGTCCGGGCCGGGGCCGCCGAGGAGTTCCTGAACGCCGCGCTGGAGGAGGGCGGCTTCTGGGACGACGGCAAGGCCCTCCCCCCGTCGGTGGCCCAGCGGTTCGCGCAGCTGTGCTCCGCCGCCTGCGCCCCGATCGACGACGTCCGGGGCACCGCGCGCTACCGCCGCCACGCGGTCGGCGTCCTGGCCCGCCGCACGCTGACCTGGACCTGGGAGACGTACCGCGGCACCCGCCGCGCCACGGAAGGAGCCGCGTGATGCGCGTCAGCCTCACGGTCAACGGGCGTCCGCGGGAGGCGGACGACGTGTGGGAGGGCGAGTCCCTGCTGTACCTGCTGCGGGAGCGGCTGGGGCTGCCCGGCTCGAAGAACGCCTGCGAGCAGGGAGAGTGCGGGTCGTGCACGGTCCGGCTCGACGGCGTGCCGGTGTGCTCCTGCCTGGTGGCGGCGGGCCAGGCGGAGGGCCGCGAGGTCGTCACCGTCGAGGGCCTGGCGGACCACGCCCGGCGGCGCGCCCGCGGCACGGACGCACCCGGCACGGACGCACCCGGCACGACGCACGGCGCCGCCGGCTCCCGGACCGGCGAGGAGGCCGGACTCTCCCCGGTCCAGCGGGCGTTCATCGACGCCGGCGCCGTCCAGTGCGGCTTCTGCACGCCCGGCCTGCTGGTCGCCGCCGACGAGATGCTGGAGCGCAACCCGAACCCGACCGACGCGGACATCCGCGAGGCCCTGTCGGGCAACCTGTGCCGCTGCACCGGCTACGAGAAGATCATGGACGCGGTCCGCCTCGCGGCCGCCCGGCAGTCCGAGGGGGCCTGACCATGCCGTCCAGCAGGCCCTTCGCCGCGTCCGCGCGGGGCGGCGCCCCCGCCGGCGCGCCCACCGGGATCACCCAGGGCTCCCGGACCGGGGGCGGCGTCGGCGAGTCCACGCTCCGCCCCGACGGCACCCTCAAGGTCACCGGCGAGTTCGCCTACTCGTCCGACCTGTGGCACGAGGACATGCTCTGGGGCCAGATCCTGCGCTCCACCGTCGCGCACGCCGAGATCGTCTCCATCGACACGAGCGGGGCGCTGGCGACGCCGGGCGTGCACGCCGTGCTGACGTACGACGACCTGCCGGCCGGCGTGCGGCACTACGGCCTGGAGATCCGGGACACCCCCGTCCTCGCCCACGGCAAGGTCCGCCACCACGGCGAGCCGGTCGCGATCGTCGCCGCCGACCACCCGGAGACCGCGCGCCGCGCCGCCGCCAGGATCGAGGTCGAGTACCGGGAGCTGCCGGCGGTCACCGACGAGGCCTCCGCGCTCGCGCCGGACGCGGTCCTGGTCCACGAGAACCGCGCCGGCCTCCCCCAAGGACCTCCGGCGGGCTCCGGCCCGGGAGAGACCCCCGTCGCCGGCCGCGTCCCGCACCCCAACATCGTCCACCGCCAGCCAATCGTGCGCGGGGACGTGGCCGAGGCCCGGCGGCGGGCCGACGTGATCGTCGAGGGCGAGTACCGCTTCGGCATGCAGGACCAGGCCTTCCTCGGCCCCGAGTCCGGTCTCGCCGTGCCCGAGGAGGACGGCGGCGTCCACCTCTACGTCGCCACCCAGTGGCTCCACTCCGACCTGCGGCAGATCGCGCCCGTGCTCGGCCTGCCCGAGGACAGGGTGCGCATGACGCTGGCCGGCGTCGGCGGCGCGTTCGGCGGCCGCGAGGACCTGTCGATGCAGATCCACGCCTGCCTGCTGGCGCTGCGCACCGGCCGGCCGGTGAAGATGGTCTACAACCGCTTCGAGTCCTTCTTCGGGCACGTCCACCGCCACCCCGCCACCCTGCGCTACGAGCACGGGGCGACGAGGGACGGCCGGCTGACCCACGTCAGGTGCCGGATCGTGCTGGACGGCGGCGCGTACGCCTCCTCCTCCCCGGCGGTCGTCGGCAACGCCGCCTCGCTCGGCGTCGGCCCGTACACCGTCGACGCCGTCGACGTCGAGGCGATCGCCCTCTACACCAACAACCCGCCCTGCGGCGCCATGCGCGGCTTCGGCGCGGTCCAGGCGTGCTTCGCCTACGAGGCGCAGATGGACAAGGTGGCCGGGAGACTCGGCCTGGACCCGGTGGAGTTCCGGCAGCGCAACGCCATGGCGCAGGGCGACCTCATGCCGACCGGGCAGGCCGTCGACTCCCCGGCCCCGGTCGCCGAACTCCTGCGCCGCGTCAAGGCGATGCCGATGCCGCCGGAGCGGCAGTGGGAGAGCAGCGAGGGCGTGGACGTACGGCAGCTGCCGGGCGGCCTGTCCAACACCACGCACGGCGAGGGAGTCGTCCGCGGCGTCGGCTACGCGGTCGGCATCAAGAACGTCGGCTTCTCCGAGGGCTTCGACGACTACTCCACCGCCCGCGTCCGCCTGGAGGCCGTCGGCGGGCGGCCCGTGGCCGTCGTGCACACCGCCATGGCGGAGGTCGGCCAGGGCGGCGTCACCGTCCTCGCGCAGATCGCCCGCACCGAGCTGGGCGTCACCCAGGTGACCATCCACCCGGCCGACACGCGGGTGGGGTCGGCGGGTTCGACCTCGGCGTCCCGGCAGACGTACGTCACCGGGGGCGCCGTGCGGAACGCCTGCGAGCTGGTGCGGGAGCAGGTGCTGGAGACCGGGCGCCGCAGGTTCGGCTCCCGCCGCCCCGCCTGGGCGACGGCCGGCCTGCGGCTGGCGGACGGCAAGGTCGTCACCGACGGCGGTGAGGTGCTGGCCGACCTGGTGGACGTGCTCGGCGACGAGGCGGTCGAGGTCGAGCGGGAGTGGCGGCACCGGCCGACCGAGCCCTTCGACCCGCGCACCGGGCAGGGCGACGGGCACGTGCAGTACAGCTTCGCCGCGCACCGGGCCGTCGTCGAGGTCGACACCGAACTGGGCCTGGTCAAGGTGGTCGAGCTGGCCTGCGCCCAGGACGTCGGCAAGGCGCTCAACCCGCTGTCCGTGGTCGGCCAGATCCAGGGCGGCACGGTGCAGGGGCTGGGCATGGCGGTGATGGAGGAGATCGTCGTCGACCCGCGGACGGCGAAGGTGCGCAACCCCTCCTTCACGGACTACCTGATCCCCACCATCCTCGACACGCCGGCCATCCCCGTCGACGTGCTCGAACTCGCCGACCCGCACGCCCCGTACGGCCTGCGCGGCGTCGGCGAGGCGCCCACCCTGTCGTCCACCCCGGCGGTGCTCGCGGCGATCCGCGACGCCACCGGGCTGGAGCTGAACAGGACGCCGGTACGGCCGGAGCACCTGACCGGGACCGCGTGAGGGACCCTTCGGGCGGCGCGGCCGACCCGGCGGGGCGGGGTGCGGCTCACGGCATCCGCAGCAGCCGGTTCGCCGCCCGCCCGAACACGTACCGCGCGGCCCGCCGCAGCGCGCCGTCGAAGAGGCCCGGCAGGAACCGGACCCGCACCTCCTCGCGCCACACCACCCGGGCCCGGCCGCCCGGCCCCGGCCGCACCTCGATCTCCGCCCAGCCCGTGATCGCCCGGCCCCGTTTCTCCAGGCGGCACCGGCCGGGCGTCCCGTCCCGGGGCGGCTGCCAGACCGTCACCTCCATCGGGTCGTCGAAGGCGAGCGGGCCGACGCCGGTGCGGGCCACGAAGAGCGTGCCCCGGCGGGTCGGCGGGGGCGTGGTGACGGTGACCCGGGTCAGCGGCACCACCTCGCCGTGCCGGTGCCACTCGGTGAGCCTGCGCCACGCCTCGTCCGGGGGGAGCGGTGCCGTGCGTTCGACGAAGAAGGTGACCACGGCACGATCGTAGGGAACCGGGCCCGCGCCGTCGGGAGCGCCGCGGCCTCCCCGGACGGACCGGCGGGCGGCGGACGGGGCGACCGCGGCCGGCCGCTTCGCAGGCCGGCCGACCGGCATGGCACTCCAGTTCGAGGTAGGCGGGACGGCTCCCGGGTTACTCGCGCGGACATGCAAGTGAAGCGAGAGTGAGGAGAGCCCCATGAGCGGACACCTCTGGCACCGGGCCCTGGTGACCGGTGGAGCCGGTTTCGTGGGTTCCCACCTGTGCGGCCGGCTGCTGGACGCCGGCGCCGAGGTCGTGTGCCTCGACAACCTGTCCACCGGCTCCCGCGCCAACGTGGCCGAGCTGGAGCGGCGCCCCGGCTTCCGCTTCGTCCGGGCCGACGCCGCCGACCCGGCGGCGCTGCGCGGCCTGCCCGGCCGCTTCGACCTGGTGCTGCACTTCGCCTGCCCGGCCTCGCCCGCCGACTACCTCCGGCTGCCGCTGCAGACCCTCGACGCCGGCAGCACCGGCACCCGCAACGCCCTGGAGCGCGCCCGCGCCGACGGCGCCCGCCTCGTCCTCGCCTCCACCTCCGAGGTCTACGGCGACCCGCTGGAGCACCCGCAGCGCGAGACCTACTGGGGCAACGTCAACCCGGTCGGCCCGCGCAGCGTCTACGACGAGTCCAAGCGGTTCGCCGAGGCCCTGACCACCGCCCACCGCCAGGTGCACGGCACCGACGCCGCCATCGTCCGCATCTTCAACACCTACGGGCCCCGCATGCGCACCGGCGACGGCCGCGCCGTGCCCACCTTCATCGCGCAGGCCCTGGACGGCATGCCCCTCACCGTCGCCGGCGACGGCAGCCAGACCCGGTCCCTGTGCTACGTCGACGACACCGTCGACGGCGTCCTCGCCCTGGCCGCCTCCCGCGAGACCGGGCCGGTGAACATCGGCGGCGGCGAGGAGATCACCGTGCTGGAGCTGGCCCGGCGCATCGTCGAGCTCACCGGCTCCGCCTCCCGCATCCGGTTCGTCGAGCGCCCCGTCGACGATCCGGGCCGTCGCCGGCCCGACACCGCCCTGGCCCGCGAACGCCTCGGCTGGCAGCCGCGCGTCGGCTGGGGCGAGGGCCTGGAACGCACCATCGGCTGGTTCGCGCACGCCGTGGCCGCGTGAGACGGCCGGGACGGCCACCGCTTCCTCGTCACGGACGGTGAGACACGGGCGCACTCCTGTCATTGAGCTGTCTCCAAGTGTTTGAGACAGCCGCGGCGCGGCACCCGCGTGTCCCATAAGAACCATTTGCCGCTCGGGACGGAGCACCTCCCATGCGCATCCTCGGTATCAACGCCCTGTTCCACGACCCCGCCGCCGCCCTCGTCGTCGACGGCAGGACCGTGGCGGCCGCCGAGGAGGAGCGCTTCAGCCGCCGCAAGCACGGCAAGCGCCCGGTGCCGTTCTCCGCCTGGGAGCTGCCCGAGCTGTCGGCCCGCTGGTGCCTGGCCCACGGGGGCGTGCGGCCGGAGGAGCTGGACGCCGTCGCCTACTCCTTCGACCCCGGGCTCGCCCGGCCCGCGCGCGCCATGGGCCTGGACGACCCCTGGGACCCGCTGCGCCTGGAGTACGCCCGCCGCGCCCCGGAATTCCTCGCCGAGGCACTGCCCGGACTCGACCCCGGCCGGGTCGTCCTCGTCCCGCACCACGTGGCGCACGCCGCCTCCGGCGGGCTGGCCTGCCCGCATCCCGACAGCGCCGTCCTGGTCCTCGACGGCCGCGGCGAGGCCGCCTCCCACCTGGCCGGCCGCTACCGCGACGGCAAGCTCGACACGCTCGCCGCGCAGGCGCTGCCGCACTCGCTCGGCCTGCTCTACGAGGAGCTGACCGCACACCTCGGCTTCCTGCGCAGCAGCGACGAGTACAAGGTGATGGCCCTCGCCTCCTACGGCACGCCCCGCTTCCTGCCCCGGCTGCGCGAGCACGTGCACGCCACCGGCGACGGCGGCTTCCGCGCCCACGGCGTGGACTGGGCCGCGCTCGCCCCGCCCCGCGCCGGGGGCGAACCCTGGACGCGGGACCACGCCGACCTGGCCGCCAGCGCCCAGGCCGCCCTGGAGGAGACCCTCCTGGAACTCGTCCACTGGCTGCACCGCCGGGCCGGCGGCGAGTCGCTCGCCCTGGCCGGCGGCGTCGCCCTCAACTGCGTCGCCAACTCGAAGATCGCCGCCCGCGGCCCGTACCGGAACGTGTGGGTGCAGCCCGCCGCCGGCGACGCCGGCACCGCCCTCGGCGGGGCCCTGCACGTGGCCGCGCAGGAGGAGCTGCCGCAGCCGATGCCGGGCGCCGACCTCGGCCGCGGCTGGCGCGACGAGGAGCTGCGGGCCTGGCTGGAGACGGCCGCCGTCCCCTACGAGCGGCCGGACGACGTCGCCGAGGCCGTCGCCGGGGAACTGGCCCGCGACGGCATCGTCGCCTGGTTCCAGGGCCGCAGCGAGTACGGGCCGCGCGCCCTGGGCCACCGCTCCCTGCTCGCCCACCCCGGCCGGGCCGAGAACCTGGAGCGGCTCAACCACGTCAAGGGCCGCGAGGAGTTCCGGCCGGTCGCCCCGATGGTCCTCGC
The DNA here is from genome assembly GCF_039533365.1 of Streptomyces glaucus. Taxonomy (NCBI): domain Bacteria; kingdom Bacillati; phylum Actinomycetota; class Actinomycetes; order Kitasatosporales; family Streptomycetaceae; genus Streptomyces; species Streptomyces glaucus. The sequence goes on along the minus strand of NZ_BAAATK010000005.1, from coordinate 1,032 downwards.
CGACCGCGCCGCCGGCATCTTCCGCGGGCCGCTCCCCAGCCCGTACATGCTCTTCGTGCACGACGTCGCCGCCGAGTGGCGAGACCGCATCCCGGCCGTCGTCCACGTCGACGGCACCGCCCGCATCCAGACCGTCGAGGAGCGCCGCGAGCCGCTGGTCGCCCGCATGCTGCACGCCTTCGAGCGGCGCACCGGGCTGCCGGTCGTGGTCAACACCAGCCTCAACACCGCCGGGCGGCCCATGGTGGACGACCCGCGCGACGCGCTGGAGTGCTTCGGCTCCGCGCCCGTGGACCTGCTGGCGATCGGGCCGTACGTGGTCCGCCGCGGGAGGGCGTACGCATGACCGGATACGCCGTCGTCGTCCCCACCCTGGTGCGCGGCACGCTCGCCGACTGCCTCGCCGCGCTCGCCGCCGCCACCGGGCCGCCCCCCGAGCGGATCGTCCTCGTCGACGACCGGCCCGGCCCCGACGCCGGCCCGGAAGCGCTGGAGCACCCGCTGAGCGTCCTCGGCGACCTGCGCGAGCGCACGGTCGTGCTGCGCGGCGGGGGCCGCGGCCCGGCCGCCGCCCGCAACACCGGCCTCCGCGCGGTCACCGCGCCGTGGACCGCCTTCCTCGACGACGACGTGCAGGTCGGCCCCCACTGGTGCGACCAGCTCGCGCGGGACCTCGCCGAGGCGGCCCCCGACACCGCGGGCGTCCAGGGCGTGATCACCGTCCCCCTGCCCGGCGGGCGCCGCCCCACCGACTGGGAACGCGGCACCGCCGGCCTGGCCCGGGCCCGCTGGATCACCGCCGACATGGCCTACCGCACCGACGCCCTCAAGCAGGCCGGCGGCTTCGACGAACGCTTCGAACGGGCCTTCCGCGAGGACGCCGACCTCGCGCTGCGGCTGCTCGACGCCGGCTGGCGCATCCGGCGGGGCCGCCGCACCACCCGGCACCCGGTGCGTCCCGCCTCCCGCTGGGTCTCCCTGGAACAGCAGCGCGGCAACGCCGACGACGCCCTGATGCGGCGGCTGCACGGC